>JANNRD010000676.1:0-12924 GCA_031401095.1 Acidobacteriota bacterium | reverse complement strand
CTACGACATTGATGGTTTGCGCTACGTCGTGCAGGTAACTCGATTTCTTGCCATTCACTTCGTCAAACAGATAACGCCCGCCGACGACTTCTTAACCTTGCCGCCTGACGTTTTGATTAAGGTCGGCAACAGATCAATCCATTGCACCATCGCGTCAGCAACAGAATTCGCTTTGATGACGCCCGGCCACGCCGCGATGAATGGAACGCGGATGCCTGCGTCATAGAGATTCCATTTGCCAAACGGCCATTGCGCGCCGTGATCGCTGGTGTAAACAAACAGCGTGTTGTCGCCGAGTTTCTCTTTGGTCAATGCGCGAATTTCGCCGAGCAGTGTGTCGGCTTTGGTCACGTCGGTGTAATAGCGCGCCCGCATCGCCCGCGTTTCCGGCGTGTTCACGTGCGTCGGCGCGCAAGCTGTTGCAGGTTTGGCGTGCGCACATCGGTTGCGCCGTAAGGTTCGGAATCCAGTTGCCCGTGATCGTCAGCGAGAAAGACAACGATATGATTGGGTTTAGGCGTCTGGGCCAACAAACAAACGCTTAAGCTGAACAGAAGCGTCAGGATAATGCTTCGCGTAAATCGGTGATGAGTCATCGTTCTCCCCTTACTCGCGATTCACAATTCGTCTCGCGCTCAAATGAGCCATGACTTGTCTTAAGATTGATTTCCTGCTTGCTTGGACGCGGACGCTTTCGCGCAGGCAAAGGCTGTCCCGTCTCGCGGTCGAATTCATCCGGCGTGCGGCGCACGGGCATCACGTCATTGGTTTCGCTACCCCACGTCTTCAGCTTGGCGCGCAGTTCCGTCAGTGTTTTGGCATAACGCGGATCGTTTGCCAGATTGTTCACTTCGTGCGGATCGGCGACGACATCGTAAAGCTCTTCGGCGGGGCGCGGCTTTTGAAAAATGCGCGCCTGATGCGCCGTCAGCTTGCCTTCTTTGTGCAAGCGACGAAGCGCATCCATCGTTGGGCTGCGTCCGGCGTCAGCGGACGGCGTGCCTGCCAAATCGGGATAATCGTTGCGAATGTATTTGAAACGCTCGGTGCGCAACGCGCGCACGCGGTCTTCGTAATCGTGCCAATTCTTTTCAGCATAAATCGCATCGCGCGTTTTGTGTTTTGGATTCATCAGCGTCGCCGCGAAGCTCTTGCCTTGCACGGTTGACGGAACCGGCAAGCCTGCGAGTTGCAAAATCGTCGGCGCGAGATCAATGCTGCTGACCAAACTGTCTGAGGTGATTCCACGCCGAATCGTCTTCGGCCAACGCGCCAGCAACGGCGTGTGAATGCCGCTGTCGTACATCGTCGTTTTTGCGCCGGGAAACGGGCGACCGTTATCGCTGATGAATAAAATCAGCGTGTTGTCGGCTACGCCTTGCTGTTCCAGTTCGGCGATGACCTTGCCGACGTTGTCATCCAGCCGCGTAATCTCGTCGTAATACAGCGCGAGTTCGTAGCGCACTTCCGGCGTGTCAGGCAGGTGCGGCGGCACGATCACATCGGCGGGCTTGTGCGGATTCGGAATGCTGTTTTCAACGTAATCACGATGCGGGTCGAGCGCGGCGAACCACAGAAAGAACGGCTTGTCTTTCGGCCGTTGCCGCATCACAGGCAGCCAGCCCGCCGCGCCGCTATCATCTTTCGCCAACATCTTGCCGGTTTTCGGATCGGTCTGAAATCCGGCTTCGCCCGGGTCATCCACCAGATCAAAGCGATTTTTGACGGCTTCGCCCAGATGCCATTTACCCGACGCCGCAGTCCAATATCCGGCGGCTTTCAGTTTCTCGACAAACGTCACCTGTTCAGCAGGCAGCGGCCAATGCAATTGCTCGGCATCGGTGTTGTGCGGATAGCGTCCGGTGATCATGCTCGAACGACTGGGACTGCACGACGAAATGGTGACGAAGGCGCGATTGAATTTCAGCCCTTCGCGCGCAAGCCGATCAATATTGGGCGTACCAACTGTTTTGTTGCCATACGCGCCGCTATCATCCCACGCCAAATCATCGGCGATGATGAGCACAACGTTTGGGCGATTCGACGATTGCGCGAGTGCGTGTCCCGCCAGCATTAGCAAAACAAGGCATAGCCAAAAGTTCGTTCGTAGTTTCATAATCAATTATCGGGGCTTGTAATTTGGGTTCGGCGTCATCATTTGCGCGCCAACAGATTGACGCCACGCCGCCAGCTTTTGCCGTAACTGTGCAGCCTGTTTTTGACGGCTGCGCGCTAAATCGTTCTGTTCACCGAGGTCGCGCTTCAGGTCATACAGTTCGACGTGATTGTCCTGATAAAATTCGATCAGCTTGTAATCGCCTTGCCGAATCGCTCCGCCGGGTTGATCCAGATGGCCGCCGTTCATGCTCTGATTGCTGTAATGCGGATAATGCCAGTACAACGCATCGCGCTTGAATCTTCCGCGCCCCGTCAGTAACGGCAACATGCTTAATCCATCCACGCCTGTCGTATTTTTCAATCCAGCGATCTCAACTGCGGTGGCGAACAGATCGGCGCTGTATACCGGCGTGCGATTGACGCTGCCTGCTTTGATTCGTTTGGGCCACGTCACGAGCAATGGTACGCGAATGCCGCCTTCGTACAAATATCCTTTGCCCGCGCGCAGCGGCGCATTGGTTGTCGCGGGCGTATCCGGCCCTTCTGGCGTAGCCAATCCGCCGTTGTCAGCGGTGAAGATTAACACCGTGTCATCGCTCAGTCCCAACTGTTCCAGCTTGCGCGTCAAGCGCCCAATGCTGTCGTCCATGCTTTCGATCATCGCGGCATACACGGGATTGTTCTGCCCGCTTGCTGGCTTGGGCAGCGCGCGGTATTTCGCAATCAATTCAGCCTTCGCCTTGAGCGGAATGTGCGTAGTGTAGTGCGGCAGATACAGAAAAAATGGTTTGTCTCTATTTTGTTCGATAAAGCGTTCGGCTTCGATGGTCAAACGGTCAGTCAGGTATTCGCCCGACGGCGCGGTTTCCAACTTCGGCATAAAGCGTCCGTCGCGTTGATAAGGCGCGAAATAACTGAGTGGCGTGCCCGTGTGATCGCCGGTGACGTTCAGATCAAAGCCCTGCTGTTCCGGCTCAAAACCTTTGCCACCCAGATGCCACTTGCCAATGCTCGCCGTCGCGTAACCCGCTGGTTTCAGGGCTTCCGCAATGGTCGTTTCGGCGAGCGGCAATTCCGGTTGAATGATGGGGCGCGCCAGCTTTTGCGCAGGCTTGTCTTCCCGCCCCGGTAGCCATTCCGTCAGATGCAAACGCGCCGGATGCTTGCCCGTCATCAAGGCCGCGCGCGTGGGCGAGCAAACCGGTGCGGCGGCGTAGGCATCGGTGAAGCGCATGCCGCGCGCCGCCAGCGCATCAAGGTTCGGCGTGCGGTGAAAGGTGCTGCCATAACAGCCCGTGTCCGCCCAGCCGTAATCATCAATGAGCACCAGCACGATGTTTGGCTTGCGCGTTTGCCCGAACGCCGTTACGGCAATCAACAAAAAGCACAGCGGCAAAATGATTGTTTTCATAGCTATTTCTTTTTCTCGCTCCCGGCATTGGCATTCTTCGCGCCGTAATAGCCCTGATAAATGTGCACCGGGTCTTCCATTTGCCAGCCTTGATCGTTCGTCTCTTTCATCCACTTGTCTACTTCGGCGCGCAGCTTCAGTAATGTTTCTTTGTGTTCCGGCAACGCCGCGAGGCTATTCAATTCCCACGGGTCTTTGCTCAGATCGTAAAGTTCCTCAATCGGTTTCGTCGCGCCCGCAAATAGCATCAACTCCTGATTCAACTTGCCTGCTGCTTTCAATTCCTTGATGAGGTTCCAGACTGGGTATTGCTTTTCCTTGTAGTCATTGAATTGCATGTAAGGAATCATCGGGTAAAAGTTGCGGATATATTTGAACTGCCTGGTGCGCACGGCACGCATGCGGTCGGTGGACATGTCCATCCGGTCGCGCGCGGTGAAGATCATCTCGCGGTTGAAATCCGACGCGAAGAAATCTTTGCCCTGCATCGTCGCCGGAATCGGCGCCCCCGCCAGCTTCAAGGTCGCGGCGGTCATATCCAGATGGATGACCAAATCCTCACGCACGGTTCCGGCTTTTTTCTGGTCGGGGAAGCGCACGATCAGCGGCACGTGCGTGCCCTGGTCATAGAGGAACTGTTTGCCGCGATGCGAACATTGCCCGTTGTCGCCCATGAAAAAGATGATCGTATTGTCGAGCAGCTTTTCGTTTTCCAGCCGCTGCAAAATCTCGCCGACATATAAATCGCAAAGCTGAATCGCATCAAGGTAATTGGCGTAATCGTTCCGCGCCACGGCGTGATCTGGCCACGTGGGCGGCAGTTTGACTTTACTCGGGTCAATTAGATTCTTGAGCGTCTTGCGCGCCAGCGGCCAACCCGGCCCGCGATGGCTTTCGGACAACGACAATTGCGCGAAGAAGGGCTGTCCCGGCTGACGCTGATTCCAATCATAACCGTCGAATGGTTTATCTATCAAAAAATTGAAATCAGTTTTGCCTGAGCCTGCTGCGCCAGCGTTTTTCTTGCCCGGCCCAGCGCCACTGATGACGGTGAAATAACCAGCCTTGCGCAAGTAATTGGTCACCACGTCTACGCCTGACGGTAAGGGCTTGCGCTCAAACGTGCGATGTTGGAATGCTCCGATGCTGGTTTGGTACATCCCGGTAATCAACGCCGAGCGCGAAGGCGAACACACGGGCGCGGTTGTATGCGCATTCGTGAAACGTACGCCTTCGCGCGCGAGCCGGTCAATGTTGGGCGTTTGTACCAGCGGTTCGCCATAACAGGCCATTTCAGGGCCGACATCTTCCATCAAAATCCATAGAATGTTTGGACGGGCGCTGTTTTGGGCAATGGCCGATGGCAACAACAACAGCAGGGATACCACGGCTAGCAGAAAATGACCTCGCATAAGTTTCATAAGTTCCATCCCAGTTCAGCTTACTTGATCGGTGCAGGCTCAAAATCCGAGTCCAACACCCAACCGGCGTTTACTTGTTCACCACCAGAGCGATTGGTTTTATGGTTTTCATGATTCTCATCGGTTCGTTGTCTGCTCGCTATCAGGCAATCGTCACTGCTTGAATCCTTTTTCTGTGCCGCTGCGCTTGATTTGGCTTTCATCAATCGTGCCGGGTTTCCAGTCGCGTGCCATTTGTACATCGGCAGCAGCCTTCTCAATGAGCGCCGGAATGTCTACCAGCCCGACGCGGTTGTAACGAATGGGTTGCACGTATTGGCGCGTGTAGGCAGCGGAATATTTCTTCCAATGGCTCAAGGCTGCTTCAAGCTGCTGTACGGCAGCCGCCTGTTGCCTGGCATCGCCAGTTTTATCGAAGAGCGCCAGTTCGCAAGCGCCACGAATCTTGGCCGCGTAATAAAGTCCGAGCAGCGACATCGCTTCAATGTCGCCCAGCGTCGCGGCGTATTCCTTCGCGTTGTGAGCGGGCTTCACCGGAGCGCGCTGCAATTGCGGCAACGCGCTGAGCGCATTCGTAGCGTTGCGTTCCAACGTATCGGCGATTTCGAGCGGCGTGACGCCTTTGTGCGGTTGGTTCGCCAGCTTGGCGGTGCGCCAATCCATGATGTTTTGTGTGCCTGCGCCGGGCATCGTGCCGCCTTCGATAAAATGGCGCACGGTGTAATAACCCTTGTGCGAAGGATTGCTCAGACAGGCTTCGGGAAACCATTTCACATCAATATCGCCCCAGAAAAAGCGCGTGATGTAAGGAAAGGTTTTTGATGCATCCGCCCACGCCGTTGTGCCCGCTACTCGGCATTCACTTCACCAGTCGTCGGAGCTCGATCGGCCAGTTCTGTACAATGACAATCGGGAAATCGTCACTGTTCTCGACCATCAGAAACCGCCCGTCGGGCCCGACGTCTTCGCGCTGATGGCCCATCAGGTCAAGCGTGTAGGGGCCGTCAAATAGTTCCATCGGTTTGCTAAATCCAAGTTGCTGAGTACTCGACATGCGGGCAGCCAGTACCTTTGATCCCAGGCGGTAAAATAGTTCGCGGCCATCAGCCGACCAGATCGGCGACAGCCCGCCCTTAGTCGAAACTGCCACTGTCGGGCCGGGTCCTGGATAAGCAGTGACATACACCCGATATTCGCCGGTCTCATCGCTGACGAACGCCATCCACTTGCCGTTGGGCGAGAACCGTCCGGACCGTTTTCTCCCGGGTCCACCAAGGAAGCGCCGCGTCTTTCCGTCGGTCGAACGGATCCAGATTTCGAACCTGGGGTTATCGTAGTAGGCGAGATCACCGGTGACCGCGTTCCATGATGTTGGCACCACAGACCCCGGGTGCGGTACAAGCATTTCGGGCGGAGCACTGCCGTCGACCGGCGCCGATTGGAGGCCGCCTTCCCCTCTGAACGACACCCGCTCGCCATTCGGAGACCAGATAGGCATTCCTCCCTTCGCCACCAGTTTCCGCGTGCCGCCCTGAAGATCAATGAGGTCAATCGTGCCGCTATCGAGGTTGAGCAACGCGCGGCGGCCATCGGGAGCAAGGTCCAGGTGGGTGTATTCGAGGCTTTCGTTGCCGACAGCCGTTGGCCTACCGTCACGATCGACCCAAACGAGCCTCGCGTTGGACTCGCCGCGCGTGGGAATGTAGACAAGCGTTCCGTCGGTTGCCACGACCTGCTCGGTGCCGACGTTCTGGATGACGGGCGTCGGGTTCGCGGGTCGTGTCGGATTAGCGGGATCGAATGCAAAAGCGAGCAGCGTCGTTCCTTGCTTGAAGGCGACCCAGCCGGGCTCCACATAGACAAAACGATGGCCGCTAACCCCGAGGTCGCGGACCGATCCATCTTTAAGGTTGACCAGACCTCCTGTTTCGCTGCCGTCGGCTCGGACGATCGTGATGAGAGCGCTCTGGCCGCCGGGCATGAGCGAGGGCCAGTTATGGGCCGTCACTCCGTCGCCGGGGGCGATACGTGTCACAGCTTCCGGCGAGCCGCCCGCAGAAGCCACCCGCTGTATCCCGGAGGTGGTGCCAAATAGAATGTAGCCGTCCGATCCCCAGCAGAATCCATTCGGCCACGGCTCAGTGTCGAGCCAGCGATGGATCATTTGTCGCTCGCCACCGCGGATGGACACTTTCGACAGGCCAACTTCCTCGACGATCCCTATCCATTCACCATCCGGCGAAAAGAACCAGTCGTCGGCATCGCGACCTTCGGTCACCCTTTGCACGGACAGGCTGTCAAGGTTCTGCAGGCAGATGCTGACCGCATTGCCCTCGCGGCAATTGTAGGCGATGCGCGAACCGTCCGGCGAGATCGCCACGCCGAAGTCGTTCCAGTTCGGAGCGGCCTTTGACGGTATCGCGATGGCGAATCTTCGGAGAGGCGCCTCAGTGGACTTTGTCCCGATCCGGCGAGCCAGCGACACGGCGAGAACGACCGCCAACAAGACCGTCACGGCGAACGCGATTTTCCAGACGTGATTCCACCAGCCGCCGGGTTTCGATGCAGCCGAACTATCGAGGGCCAGCACCGCTTCCGTCTGATTTTCGCCTGACGAACTTGTTGACGGGGATAACGATTCGAGAGCAAAGCCCAGGTCAGCGGTCGACTGAAAACGCCTGTCCGGTTTCTTTTCCAAACACCGCCGCACCAATTTTTCCAACTGCGGCGAAATCTTGTTGTTCGTCTCACTCAACTCCGCTGGCTCGTCCTTAAGAATCGCGTTCATCAACTCGACCATCGAATCGCCTGTGAATGTGCGCTGGCCTGAAAGCATCTCGTGCAGGATGATTCCGAAGGAGAAAATATCCGACCGATGATCAGTTTTGTGGCCCCGCACTTGTTCCGGTGACATATAGCCGACCGTGCCCATGACGACACCCGGATTTGTCAAAGCTTTTTTTGTCGCATCCTCTGACCCAGTCGCTACCGCTCCCGGTTCTGACAACTTTGCCAGGCCAAAATCCAGGATCTTCACGCGGTCGTCTTTTGTAATAAACAGGTTTTCCGGTTTCAGGTCGCGGTGGACGATCCCTTTTTCGTGCGCGGCGGCAAGCCCGCTGACGATCTGCTGAGCGTATTCAGTTACCTTTCGGATTGGTATCGGGCCTTCGTCCAGTCGCTGGCGGAGCTCATCGCCTTCGAGAAGTTCAGCGACTATGAACGGTGCGCCTTCATGCGTGCCGAAGTCATGCAGGGTGAGGATGTTCGGATGATTCAATGCTGAAGTCGCGCGCGCTTCCTGCTCAAAGCGTTTGAGCCGGTCGGCATCGTTGGCAAAGTCGGCAGGCAGGACTTTGATTGCCACTTCGCGGTCGAGGCGCGAATCTTTGGCGCGATAGACTTCGCCCATCCCGCCTGCTCCGAGCGGGGCGAGAATTTCATACGAGCCGAGTTGGGTACCAGTCGCAATCGTCATCGGGCCTCCGAGAGTGTTTTCACTTCAATGCCCCGACCACGTAGAGGTCGGTAAGCATGCGGCTGACCGAATACGCATAGCCCTTGCCGTCGGGCGTCAGGGAAACGTAGTGATACCCAAAAATACCGGCGGGGTCGGCAGGCATAATTTCTTTGAGCAGTTCTTTATGCCCGTTCGAAGGGTCAAACCGATAGACTCGGATCGGCATTTCATTCAAGTTAGCGACATAAAGTGAGCGCCCGTCACCACTCCAACCGATGATCGTATCGGCGCTCTCCAGATCAAGAATCGGCTGCGGCGCTCCTCCCTCCACCGGGTAGAAAGACCGCTGACCGTGAGCATCCGAGGCGATCAGCGATCTGCCATCCGGCGAGATCAAGAGCCCTTCCCTGGTTCCCTCAGGAGTGATCGGGCGAGGATCTCCACCGTCAATACTCTGGATATAGCACCGCCAGTCATGGCCCGGTTCACGGCCCAGGAAGGCGACTCGCTTCCCGTCCGGGACCCAGGTCGTCCCCCACGCATATTGCTCGATCGGCCCGCGTTCCAGGACCCGAGCCTCACCGGCACCGGTCGGCAGCAGCACAAGTTGCGGCGGCGTAAAGCGTACCGCGAGCGCCCACTTCCCATCGGGTGACAACCGTGGTCCAGTCCCGTCACCAAGCCTGGCGGCCGGCGAGCCATCCGTCTTGCGCAAATAAGTAGCGCCGTTGGTTCCTGCTCCTTCTCCCACATAATCGATCAGTATCGTCTTGCCGTCCGGCGAAAGGTCTGTCACCGCCCCTTGATCGAGCCATGAAAGATCGCGCTCTTTGGTTTCTCCGGGAGGCTGGCTGACTAGGTTTGTCGAGTTGTTGAAGCTGGTGAGGAGCACGCGGCCGTCACGGGAAATATCATGGAGCATCAGACGACTGGTCGTCCGCAGGACAAGCCGTTCCTGCCCGGAAAGCGAAATGGCATACAGGGCATCCGCTTCCCAACTTTTGTTTCCCGTGAACCAGACCTCGTCTCCGGCGGGAGACCAGGCCAATCCCTCTTGATTGGCCATTTCGCCTGACACTACCGTCTTCTTTCCGGTGAGGTCCACAACCACCACCCATCCACGAGTGTTGTACTGCGTCGGATGGTCCATGAAAGCGACCCGATCTCCCTTCGGTGAGATACGCAGATGATTGAGATGGCCGACTGATTTATAGAGCACCTTACCGACGGGATATTCGAGTTGATTCTGCCCATTGACCCAGCGCACGACCGCAAGCTCGGTTCCATCCGGCGACCAGTCGGCCTCTTGCACGTCTTCGAGCAGGTCACGTGCCGCGCCGCCATCAACCGGCATCCGAGCCAATGTGCCGCGGCTTATAAAAAGCCCGATATATTGACGATTGCGCAAGACCGCCATCTCGTTGTTGGAGGAGATCGCCAGCACATCGGTGTTTTCCAGTCTGAGCGAGCGCGATTCTGTCTTTCCCGCACGCACTGAGAAGACATCCATCGGATTGCCATTCCATGTGGCGCTGTAAACCACGGTCTGGGCATCAGGTGCGAACCGCGCATTCCAGATCGTGCCGCGATTAAAGGTGAGACGTTGGTACGAAGGCGGAGAGGTCTTCGAGACCTGTCTGTAGACGCTTATCCCCGCGACCGCTCCCAGCGCAAGCAGTGCGAGACCGAGGCCGATGAGCAGGGGTGAGAGACGCCGTTTGACTGGTGCTGGCGCGACTGCCGCTTCTGGCTTACTTGCGCCGGAGACTGCTGAGAGCGATTCAAGCGCAAATCCCAGATCGCTCGCCGTCTGAAACCGCCGCTCTTGCTTCTTCTCCAAACAGCGCCGCACGATCTTTTCCAACTGCGGCGAAATTTTCGCGTTGGTCTCGCTGAGTTCCGGCACATCATCTTTCAGGATCGCGGTCATCGTCTCCGCCATCGTCTCGCGCTGATACGCCCGCCCGCCGCTCAGCATTTCAAAGAGGATCAGCCCGAAGCTGAAGATGTCCGACCGATGATTTACCTCTTCGCCGCGCACCTGTTCGGGCGACATATACCCGACCGTGCCCATGACCACACCCGGATTTGTCAGCGGCTTCATCGTCGGCGCTTCCGAATCCGCTCCGCCCGCCAACTTCTGCGGCTTCAGCTTCGCCAGCCCGAAATCGAGAATCTTGATGCGCCCGTCTTTGGTGACGAACAGATTTTCAGGTTTCAGGTCACGATGCACGATGCCTTTCTCGTGCGCGGCGGCAAGGCCTGCGGCAATCTGTTGCGCGTATTCCACCGCCTTGCGCACCGGCAGCGCGCTCTGATCGAGTTGCGCGCGCAGCTCTTCGCCTTCCAGCAATTCCGCGACGATGTACGGCGCGCCGCCGTCATTGCCGATGTCATAAACCGTCAGGATGTTGGGATGATTGAGCGCTGAAGTCGCGCGCGCTTCCTGTTCAAAGCGCTTCAGCCGGTCAGCGTCCTGGGCAAACTCGGCGGGCAACACTTTGATCGCCACTTCGCGGTCAAGGCGGGCGTCGCGGGCGCGATAGACTTCGCCCATGCCGCCTGCGCCAATCTTAGACACAATGCGGTAATGCGAGAGATTTGAATTGGGTTCGAGTTCTTTGATCACTCTTTTTCAGTTTCAAATTGTTCCGAACTGGTTTAGTTCCATCAATTGCCACTAGTTTCAGCTAGTAGACCACAATCTTGATGAGCTTGGCCCTAGCCGAATTCCAACAACCGAGTTTCTTTCGGCTTTAGCCTGATTCAGCTAAAGCGATAAGGAAATTTCAAAAACACTTTTCGGCTAAAGCCTTGCCTGTCAGACTTCTTCCTTGTCGCCGCCGCCCACTCGATAGATTCCGTAGAAACCTTCCCTATTTGAAGTGAAGGCCACTCGCTTTCCGTCCGGCGCCCAAATGGGAGTTTGCTCAGATCCCGGATTGGAGGTCAGGCGTGTCAAGGTTTCGCGCCGCAAGTCAAACTGCCAGATGTCGGTAGTCTCTAGCTGCGGATCAGTACGGCTCAGAATGATTTGTCCGCCGTCGGGCGAGAAATTCGGGTTTTGATATTCGCCCAACGGGCCGATCGTTGCGAGTTGTCAGGCGCCACACCAGACTCCTGAGGCGTGGGTCGTCGTGGAAAACTCTGAGTTGGCGTCGCAGCAATCTCGTCTGGATTCAGGGCATCGTTTCATGAGATTCACTTCCGGCTCAGCTTTCATTTCTTAAATCCGCTGATGAGGACGACGTCTTTGATTGTGGCTCCGCGGGAGAAGAGGGTTGGCTTGCCGTCGCGGGAGAGGTCGAACCACGCGATCTGATCGGTAGTGAAATTGGTCAACTGTTTTGGTGCAACGCCGTCGATCGGCATACTCCAGATATTTGAGATGCCGTCACGGGTGACGATGTACGCGAGTGACCGGCCATCGGGCATCCAATGAAGAGCCTGAGAATCCCCGCCGGTGTGCCTCCCGACAGAGCTGGCGGCTGTGTTGTAGCCGGGGGGAAGATCGAGCAGCTTGGTGGGCTCTCCCCCGTCAAACGGTATGATAGCTATCCCACGGAACAGGTCCTTTCTGTAAGCAAAAACGATCGACTTTCCGTCTGGCGAGACGGCCGGCTGAACTGGATCGTTGCCGGCGAGCCGCACGCGCTCACCGCCATCGATCGAGACCTTCCATAGCCCCCCTGGCATGCCCCGATAAATAACCCAGCGCCCATCAGGTGAAATACTGGTGAATAGGCCTCTATTGTCGGCCAGTTGTTTGGGGTTACCGCCGTCAATATCTATCCGCCAGGTGCCAACTGTTCCGGCCCCCAGAGAACCATAAACGATGTAGCGGCCATCAGGTGAGACCGTCGGAACCGAGCTAAAGTCCTGCGTCAATTGTCGTGGATTGCCGCCGTCTCCGTTCATGATCCAGACTCTCGGAGAGCCCGCAGACGACACGTAAACGATCTTTCCGTCTGGGGTCCACCGGAGACCGTACTTGCCTTCTGATTTCCCGGAGCCGCGTGTTAGTTGTCGTGCGCGACTCGCATCGCCGTCCGGAGCCGACCAAATATTCCAAACGCTGTCATCCTGTACCGTCACTATCGAGACTGAATCGGCCGTCAGGCTAATGTCCTGATAGTCGTTCACGTCGTTGGTGACCTTGCGTACTTCCCCGCCGGGATAAGAGATATGATAGATCTGATTCGAGTTCGCACCCTGTTCGAGGCCCGCTGCGATCAGCCCGCTGCCATCCGCAAGCCAGGCGATCCGTCCAACTTCGGTCCACTTCTGATTCTGAGAACCGATCGGCTTGACCGCCCCATCTTCGAGCCGTACCTCGATCAAATTGCTGTGGAGACCGCCGTCGGAGCTGGAAGTTCCAGACGCTATCACCTTTCCATCCGGTGACCATGCCGGGCCGCTGTCCACAAATGTCTCCGGACTTCTTAGCATCGCCAGCGGCTGCTCTCCTGTGCCGTCTGCGTTTGCGATGATCATTGTGCTGGTGCCGCCCAGAC
>JANNRD010000675.1:0-4360 GCA_031401095.1 Acidobacteriota bacterium | reverse complement strand
CGCGCGCCAGGATTCGCATTGCCGACATCCTGCATATGTCGAGTGGCCTGCGCATCAGAGCTCCGCAGGATCCCGATTATGACCCGCTGGGTCCTTATCCCGATCACATCTATCTCTACACCGGCTCCGTCAACTCTTTCCACTATGCCGCGACACGGCCGCAGCAGTGGCCGCCCAACACGGTCGGCCGTTACCACAATACTGATCCGGTCTTGATTAACTACCTCATTCGTCTGGCGGTCGAGAAGCGCGGAGAGGAGTATTTGTCATTTCCACAACGCGCGCTCTTCGACAAGATTGGCATCCGGACGATGGTCATGGAGACGGATCCATATGGAAACTTCCTCACTCAGGGATACGAATATGCTTCAGGTCGCGACTGGGCACGGCTCGGCAATTTGTATCTTCAGGATGGGGTGTGGAACGGTAAGCGGATTCTGCCCGAGGGGTACACCAAGTTCGTCAGCACCCTGGCCCCAGCCTGGGAGGCGGACAAACGCCCTATTTACGGAGGATTCTTCTGGATCAACGGCGACGGCACGTTTCCGGTGCCGAGGGAGGCATACTACATGTCAGGTGCGGGCGGCCAGACGACACTTATCATTCCATCGCATGATCTTGTCGTCGTACGCTTGGGGCATTTCAAAGGCGCATCGGTCGGGGCTCAGAGCTTCCGCAAGGCCCTTGCCTTGCTCATGGAAGCCGCGCCCAAGAGAAACTGACGGAATCGGAACGTTTCGAACGGCAGCTCGCACTGCAGCCGAGGCCGCGAGTGAGATGAAGTATGATGTGAGACCTGCATTGACGGGAATCGGCCTGCGACGCAACATCCGTCAGATTGGACCCCTTTTCATTGAAAACAGGTGAATAAGATCACGAAAGAACTGTCAGCCAACGCCAATCTGTCGCACTACCGCATCATCTCCAAGCTCGGAGCAGGCGGAATGGGCGAGGTTTATTTGGCCGAGGACTTGCGCTTGAAGCGGCGAGTCGCTTTGAAAGTTTTGCCCGAAGCTGTTGCCTCGGACGCCGACCACCTGCGGAGATTTGAGCAGGAAGCACACGCCGCCTCAGCCCTCAACCATCCGAATATTCTCACTATCTTTGAATTTGGAACAGTTGGCGAGACGCACTTCATTGCCTCGGAGCTTGTCCAGGGCGAAACGCTTTACGACAAGCTCCGCAGCGGGCGCCTGTCCTTGTCGGAGACACTCGACATAACAATCCAGATCACTTCTGCCCTGAAGGCAGCCCACGAAGCCGGAATCATCCACCGTGACATTAAGCCGGAGAACGTCATGATCCGCGAAGACGGATATGTGAAATTACTTGATTTCGGCATTGCCAAATTATCAGCACCACCTGTCATTGCGCTTGGGAACCAGGCGAAGGAAGAGGCCGAAACCAGAATTCAGTCGCCGACGCAGCCGGGAATGATAGTAGGAACGGTGGCCTATATGTCGCCGGAGCAGGCGCGGGGCAAGGTGGTTGATCCACGGACGGATATTTTCAGCCTCGGGGTCGTGCTGTACGAAATGCTGACGAGCCGGCACCCGTTCACAGGCGAGACCATCAATCACACCATCGTTGCGATTCTGGAAAAAGAGGCCCGACCGATAACGCAGCCAGGCCAGGGTTTTCCTCCTGAACTCGAAAGGATTGTCAAACAGGCATTGGCGAAGGGTGCGGACGAGCGTTATCAAACAGCGAAGGACCTGCTCGGTGATTTGAAGACCTTGCAGAAGCGCATGGAATTCGAAAGCGAACTCGAACGCAGTCCTTCCGCTGAGCAGAAATTCGCAGCCCAGACACAGCGTATCAAAGCCGAAAGCACCGCCCAGACCGATACTCGAAATTCGATCGCCGTGCTGCCCTTCACGAATATGAGCCCCGATGTCGAGGACGAATATCTGTGTGACGGTCTGGCGGAGGAACTTCTGAACGCCCTGACGAAAATCGATGATCTGAAGGTCGCTGCTCGCACCTCGACGTTTTCCTTCAAGGGCAAGAACGCAAATGTCAGCGAGATCGCAAACGCCTTGAGTGTCAAAACGGTTCTCGACGGCAGCGTCAGAAAGTCGGGCGATCGCCTCAGAATCACAGTTCGTCTGGTCAATGCCGTGGATGGTTATCAACTGTGGTCGGAGCGTTTTGATAGCAAGTTGCAGGACATCTTCGATATTCAGGACGAGATCACGCTGGCGGTCGTCGATGCACTGAAGGTAAAACTATTTGGGAAAGAAAAGGCAGCGGCCTTGAAGCGCTACACCGACAACACCCAGGCCTACGAGCTCTATGTAAAAGGGCTTTATCACTATCACAAGTACACGGCCGAAGGCTGGCTCAAAGCGATCGAGTGTTTTGAACAAGCAATTGAGGTAGAGCCAAATTATGCCACCGCTTACACCAAATTAGCTTCGGCGCTTTCCTTCTGTTGGTTCTTCAGCATCCTGCCGGCCAACGAGACTGTCGCGAAATGGAAAGCTGCAAACCTTCGAGCCTTGGAGATCGACGACAGTTTGGACGAAGCACACGGGCTGTTTGCGCGATTCAAGTTTTTCTACGAATGGAATTGGGCGGAAGCTGAGCGCGAATTCCTGCGATCTATCGAACTGAATCCTGACAACCCCGAGGTTCATCACCAATACGGCCTCTTCCTGACCTGCCTCGAGCGATCTGCAGAAGCCATTGCCGAAGCGAAAAAGGCGCTGGCACTAGACCCGCTCTCGCTTTTGGTAAACCTCCAAGTCGGCTGGATCTATCTGTTTACCGGTCACCTCGATGAATTGTCTGAGCTGGCGAAGAAAGTCCTCGCCATCGAGCCGAATTTTCATGGTGCACACTGGCAGCTGGGTCGTGCTCTGGAGGCGAAGGGCTTGCACGAAGAAGCGCTTGAGTCATACCGAAAGGCATGGTCGCTGGGCAGTGTCCAGGTTGTCTTGTCGGGCATAGGCTTGACCTGCGGAATCCTGGGAAGACGCGATGAGGCTCTTCGGGTGCTCGATCAATTGCTCGAGATGAGGAAGCGTCAGCCGGTGGTCGCCATGAATATCGCGCGCGTCTATAACGGATTGGGCGACATTGAAAAGGCAATCGAATGGCTGCGCATAGCCGTCGAAGAACGAAACGGTGAGTTGGTCTTCCTGAACATAGAAACGAAGGGTCAGCTAGACATATTCGGAAGGCGCATTCGCCAAGACCCGCGATTTCAAGATATCCTGCGCCGAATCGGGCTGCCGACCGTTGAAGCCCCGCTAATTCCGACGGACGAGAACTTCGAAAGGCAGGCGCTCATGCTCAAGCGGACGACAACCGGTGAGAAAGGCACGCGGGCAACCACCTCCAAAGCCGAGAGCGATGATCCACGTGAAAAACAAGAACGGCGACCGAATTGATGGATGATTTTTCCCCGCTGAGGGAGACTTCGGCTCAATCATTCGAATTGCGTCGCCAATGGGACGGCCTCCCCCCTCGGACCGCCGAGCTAGCTCATTTCCCCGATCGGTACTGTGTCCACATCGCACCCATGCGATCCGACTGACCCTGCGTGAATTTGAACATGCAGGCATCGTCTGTGTAATCCATGAAATTCTCAATCGGATCCAGTCCGGCCCCTACGCAGGTATCTCTTCCGACGGGGCAGCCAAATGCGGAGGACCGCTCAGCGGGAGTATCACCAACCCCATCATTGGTCTTACTGCAGCCGCCCTGGAATGTATGATACAGCCCCAGCCAGTGACCCACTTCGTGCGTCGCGGTGTCTCCGAGGTTATAGGGAATTGCACTGCCACCAGGCAGCGAGGAGTACAGGCAAACTACGCCATCATCCTTCGGTTTTGAGGCGTAGGACGACGGGAACGTCGCCCAGCCGAGAAGTCCACCGCCAGGGTTGTTGGTGTAGATGTTCAGGTCATAGGCCGACCCCTTTCTAAGATAGGCTTTCATCGCCGCCTCGGCAGTGCTTCCAGGTCCGGCCGTGAACCACGCGTCGTCCATCGTGGTGTCGGTGAAGACAAGGTTGAAGTTGAAGGGTGTGTCGACACCGCCGGCTGCTGCACCGGAATATGCGTCATTCAACACCGCGATCTGGGCAGCAATGTCACCGGCGGAGACCCGTCCCACCGTACCTGACGCGTTTGTGATCACATGGAAGTAGACGTTAATTGTCACGCTTCCCGCAGGTAACGGCGTGCCGCCGCCGCCGCCGGGTTTGCCTTTCTCAGCGCTGCCATTCCTCCCATTATCGGTGTCTTCTTCGTGCCGAAAACCACAGCGAAGACCGCTTTCGACAAAGGCCCTTTGCGAAACGAATGCCGTTCCGTCCGGCCCTACGAAGGTCCCATCCGGCTGCATTCCAGGG
>JANNRD010000674.1:0-12497 GCA_031401095.1 Acidobacteriota bacterium | reverse complement strand
TCGGTCGCCGGCGCGATCCATGTAAAGGACCAGACCCGCTGATCGAACTCGATGGGGAAGGCCCCGTCGAAAGTCTGTTCGAGGTAGTTGCGGCTCTGATTCCCGACCATGCTCGAGATGATCTGGGTGTTTTGCTGATCAATCGCGATGTGTGAACCAGCCGCCGCGCCGTTCGCGTCGAGAACAGTCAACTGAAAGCCGTACAGAAACCCATCGGGGTGATGGGTCTTGACTGTCAGGTTGATCACCTGGCCTGGGGTGTAATGGCCGGGAAGGCCGCCAAGGCTGACCGATCCGAACCCGTAGTTGACCGGAGACGATGAATGGCAGGCGGTGCAGTTGCTCTCACCGGGAGCCCCCGTATGGGATGCCGGTGGCCCGGAGGAATAGGCGCGCGCGGAACGGCTTGCCCCGCCAGCCGAAATGCAGATCAGAGCCGCGGCCGCCACCAGCGCCATTTTCATCCACTGCTTCGCTCTCCCACGGGCAGAGCGAGAGCGCGAAACAGCAGATAACAGCGCAAACGGAAAATCTATCGACCCTCCGTCTGCTCCGTCAGTTCCGGGCGTTCCATTTGACCTTTCGTTTCTTCGATCACTTCTTCTCAATGCCATAATCATCCGCACGTGGGAACCCTAAGTGAGAAAACCCAGATCGGGCGAGTTAAAGTGGCCGATGAGGGGGAAAACAAGCTCGCGATCGGCTGCTGATAGTCCATACCAGCTCGCCAATGTGGCCGCGTACTGATCAACTGAAGAGGTCGGAATCCATCGCCCCCGACTGTCGGTATCGTCCGGCCCGGAGTACGTCAACGTTGGAAAGACCGTCCCGTTCGAGCCGGGTACGCCGTAGAAGTCAGCAGCGCTCAAGGCTCCACCCATGACAAAGTAATTGTTGCCCCAGGCGTGATCGGTGCCGGCCGAAGCGCCGGTACCCGCTGGCTGCAGGGTCCTTGAGAAGTCGGAAAGAGTGAACGTCGTTACCTGCGGCTCGATGCCCAGTTCGACGGTTGCGTCGTAGAAGGCCTTCATTGCTTCATCAAGCTGCAGGAATAGATTCGACTGGTTGAGAAGTTGGTCCTGATGCGTATCGAATCCGCCCAACCTGCAGAAGAACATCTGCCGCTCGAGGCTGAGAGCCGGCTGCGTTAGATTGAGCTTGATGACCTTCGCGATCTGCTTCAATTGGTTGCCGAGCCCTGTGGTTGGGAAGACCGTAGTCAGGGTTGGATCAACACTAAAGGCCTGCGAGATATCGACCGCCTGCTGTGTCGCTTCGCTCGTCGCCTTGACCAGTAGCGCGCTGAGATCGACCGTGCGCAAATAGGTCATGGAAGTGCGCCGTGCTACCTCTTCCGCAGAGGTTCCGAACCCGTTTAGAACCAGCACCTGGTTGAGCGGTGTCGGCGCTGCACTGATCCCGAGGGATTTCATGAATTGACCCTGGCCGAAGACGTTCGATCCGGCGACGGTGACGATCATGGGGAAGGAAGAGTTCCCATTGAGACTGTCGAGCCGGTCCGCGAGTCGACCACCCCAGCCGGTCTGGCTGCGCGCGCTCGAAATTGCTGTCTGCCCCTGCTCGACCTGGTCCGAGTGCGAAAAGAGTTGATAGGGCTTTGGCTTGGTGTTGTTGCGGTACTCGGCGCGCGTCATCGGATAAACGAGTGGCCCGACGTTGCAGACTGCGGCAAGTTTGCCCTGGCCCCACAGCGTGTGGAGTCGCGTCAGGCTTGGGTGGAGACCGAATGGCATGTTGATGCTCGGCGGTGTGATCGAGAGGAGCTGGTTTTGCGGGATCGCCAAACCCGACGCCAATCGCGCGGTGGAGTAGGCTGCATAACCTGTCGTGTCATTCGGAATGATCACGTTGTTCCCGTCATTGCCACCGTCGAGGAAGACGCAGACGAGTGCGCGGTAGGCGGTTGGGACTAACGAGACGGCTGGCGCGGCGAGGGCATTGACGAGGCTGAAGCGTTCGATCCCGGAGGCGAACGCCGTTGCCCCAAGGACGGCCCCGGTGCGGCAAATAAAATCGCGGCGTGACTGTTTCATGGAATCCTCCGGTTAACGTTGAACCTGGTACTGCGATGATGTGGCGACCAGATAAAGCCCGGTCCGCGCACGCTTGAGCGGGTTGCTGCTTGCGACAGCGGTGACGGCGGTCGTCACGCTTGCCCGCATCTCCGCTGACATTCTGCCGTAGAGCAGCCGCTGATTGAGATCCTCGACCAACACCGCGGGATCAGCGGCAAGCGCCTGGAGCCCGCTCAGATCGATCGATGTTCCATTTGGCGCGTTCGTGCTGACACCGATCGTAGAGAAAACAATCGTATTGCAGAAGTTGGCCCGCCTCAGCGAAGTCGATGCCGAGAGAAGACCGAACTCCGGCCCGATCAGATTGCCGGTGTTCGGGACGACGAAATCCACCGGGAAGTAACTGAAGACGGTCGGCGGCCGCAGAGCATCCTGGTCCATATTGACGACCTGCGGGTTAAGATACCCATCGCTCGTCGTCAGGCCATTCGCCGAGCGGACGGCAAAGGCGCGCACGAGGTTGTTGACCAATTGAACTGGCTCCCGCAAACGACCGTAAATAACATCTCCCTTGAGGTCGCCACGCGCCTCCGGGTCAAGCAGGATTGCCTCGATGACTGCCTTCAGATCACCGCGCACTCCCTGGCCATTGTTGTTGAAGACACCCGCCACGCGCGCAACGTAGGCTGGGCTCGGATTGCTCGTCACCATTTGCTTGATTAACTGTTTGCCGATGAACGGGCCGACGTTGTTATGGTTGAAAATGTTGTTCAATGCGGCGGTCAAATCCTGATCACCCGTCTGATTTGGCGGCTGCGTGATGCCACTGAGCATGAGCTTTGACCCGGTGTCGTGATTACTCGCCACCAGCACCATCGGATCAATGTAGTTGGCGACTCCCGGTAGGGGCTGCGCCGCGAGCCGCCAGCCGGTGAATATCTTCGTGAAGCCACTGACAACGTCCTGGTCGTACGTCGGGATCGGGACGCCTTGCCCGTCGAGCATCGGTGTCCCGTCGGGATAGAGATCCTCGGTGCCCACCGAAAAGAGCTGAAGAATCTCGCGAGGATAATTCTCGTTTGGATTGGTCCGCGTGCTCGTCACCATGTTGAGGTAGCTTCCCATCGCCGGGTTGAGCGTGATCTCGCCCAGCAACGTCCGGTAGTTGCCAAAGGCATGGCGATCGAGAGTCTGCAGATACGGGACCATCCAACTTGGCTGCATGAGGTCGCGCCCTGAAACGACGATGATCTTGTGCAGCGCCCAGGTGACGCGCTGACGCAACTGGTCATCCGCATAGAACGCATTGGTGAAGAAGAGCCGCTGCAGCGGGTACGTCGAGTATTTATCCCGCTGGCAGATGGAATCGCAGTCGGACGGAACCGTGGTTGGCTCGAGCGGCATCGACGGATAGCCTGAAGGCGTCACAACGTACTGCTCGTCGAGGTAGGCCCGGATGCCTACCTGTTGAACGTGCGCGAGGAGTTGTGGGGTCGCTCCCCACGTCGCCTGCTCGAGAAAGCGCGTTGCGTTCCCAAGCGATGCGCCAGGCGGCCCCAGATCCAGTAGCCCAAACCCACGTACGAGAAAAGCTGCCATCGCGGCGCGGGTGACGGCCCCAGTCGGGCAGTAGTTCCCATTACCGCAACCGGCGGTCACGCCGCGCAGCGCCATTTGCTCGATGAAATCGTAAAAGGCGTTTGCTGGAGGGACATCAACAAAACGCTGCGTCGTCGGTGTCGGAGGATCGGGCTGACCAGTGGCGCGGATGATGAAGGCGGCCATCTGCTCACGCGACACCAGTGACCCCGGACAATAGTTGCCATTTCCGCACCCCAGCGTGATCCCGCGGACGGCCATCTCTTCAATAAATGAATAGAAGATGTTCTCCGGAGGTACATCCAGAAACCGTTGCGTCGCAGGCGTCGGTGGATTGGGCATGCCGAGCGCGCGGATAATGAACGCCGCCATCTGCTCGCGCGTCACCACTCCATTCGGACAGAAATTGCCCTGACCGCAGCCGAGCGTGATTCCGCGCATTCCGATATTTGTGATCTCGGTGTAAAACGGATGAGTCACCGGCACGTCATTGAACGTTACCGGCCCCTGCAGCGGCGCCGCAGAGCCCACCGCGACGGAGGCTGGGAGCGGAATCCAAATGACCGCGGACGAAAGGCAGACGAGGAACCAACGGGTGAAGCGAAATAGTTTTCGGTGAGTGAGCACAGTAATCCCCCTTTAGGCGTGAGGAACAGACCCCGGAATGCGGGGTTTGGGGCAGGAATCCAATGACAGTGGGCGGACTCTAGCACGAGTGGCTTTTCATTGCAAAGAATATTCCTGGGAAATCTCAGGTACCCAGAATTGCACATGAGGGCGCTTGCGAAACAAGATGGGGGGGGATCACAGCAGGAACGGCACCCTTGAAAATTCTATGACCTCAATCAATCGGACAGTCGTAATAGCATTATTCGGTTCGGCTTTGCTTGCGCATTTGGTAGCCGGACCCCAATGGACCCTCCAAACCAGCGGCGTGGTAGCCCGTCTTCGGGGTGTGAGCGGCGTCAGCGAGCGTGTTGCCTGGGCAAGTGGCTCAGGTAGCACGGTTCTGCGCACTGCCGACGGCGGTGCGATCTGGGCGAAGTTGACCGTCACCACCGACACAGTCGACTTTCGAGACATCGATGCGATCAACGAGCAGACCGCCTACGTCCTCAGCATTGGCAACGGTCCCGCGTCTCGCATTTACAAGACAACCGATGCCGGTGTGACCTGGACGCAGCAGTTCAGGAACGAGGATCCGAAAGCATTTTTTGACGCAATGTCGTTCTGGGACGTCGATCACGGGATTGTCGTGGCGGATGCCGTTGACCGGCAGTTCCGTATTCTGACAACGGAGAACGCCGGGCGGAGTTGGTCGCTCGTGAAGCCCAACGGGCTGCCTCCTGCACTCGAGAACGAGGGCGCGTTTGCAGCGAGCGGCACCAATATTGCCGTCTTCGGAAAGAGTCATGCGTGGATTGGCACCGGCGCCGCTGCAAGGGCCCGCGTGCTGCACACTCACGACCGCGGTCGCACCTGGAAGATCGCCGAGACGCCCATCGCGGCCGGTCGGTCGGCTGGCATCTTCTCCGTCGCGTTCAGGGACGCAAAGCGCGGCGTCATCGTTGGCGGCGACTACACCAGGGAGAAGGACGCGACTGACAATGTCGCCGTCACCAGCGATGGCGGCGTCACGTGGAAGCTGGTCAAGGGTCTTTCCGGATTTCGTTCGGCCGTCGCGTACGTGCCCGGGCGCAACGCGTTGATGCTTGTCGCCGTCGGGCCTTCGGGCGCGGACTACTCTATCGACGATGGTCATACATGGAGGGTGCTCGACGGACCTGGGTTTGACACGTTGAGCTTTGCTCACGGGAGAACTGTCGGATGGGGAGCTGGCGCGCATGGAACTCTTGGCAGGCTGAGCTTCAGTTCGGAGTAGCCGAGTAACGCGATTTGGCAAATCGCGCTACTGCTGCCGACGATGTGCCATGCCACAGAGGATTTGTGAACCGGGGAGTGATACTATAGTATCACTGCATGCGAACGGAACTCGTCACCACCCTCAAGCGACAGGCAACTGAACTGCTCGCTGAATTGGAGAGGGACAAAGAGCCCATTCTTATCA
The DNA here is from genome assembly GCA_031401095.1 of Acidobacteriota bacterium. Lineage (GTDB taxonomy): Bacteria > Acidobacteriota > Blastocatellia > RBC074 > RBC074 > JANNRD01. The sequence goes on along the minus strand of JANNRD010000674.1, from coordinate 6,794 downwards.
CTCAACACGGACTGCCGAGTGCCTATTTGGTTGACGTGGAGAGTTACGAGCTGCAACAGATGCGGATGGGCGTACTGGAGGGCATCGCTCGGGGCGAGATGGCCATCGCGGACGGCCGGGTTGCCTCCCACGCTCAAGCCAAAACACGCATGGCACGATGGCTAAGATAGTCTGGACGGAGCCGGCGCTCAGTGACCTGGATGCAATCGCCGACCACATCGCCCTGGAAGACCCGCGAGCAGCAGCCGAGCTCGTCCAGCGGGTCTTCAGATATGTCGAACAACTTGAAGGGCACCCCAGGAGTGGCTCCAACCCCGCGGAACTTATGCGCTCGCGCTATCGACAAATTGTCGAGTCGCCCTGTCGCGTCTTCTATCGTTATGACGGAAGGAAGACCGTCTATATTCTCCATGTCATGCGCTTTGAGCAGCTCTTGCGGAAGAAACGTCTGACATGAAAAGAGGGAGCAATATGCGAAGCCTTCTCAGGCGACTCGGATGCTTAATGTTGTGCTTGTCCATTGCCGGTCCTGCGCATCCACAGTCTGATGTGACCAAGGACTACAAGGCGCAAGTCCTCAAGGATGTCGAGGCAATGAAGAAGCAAACTCAGGTCATGGTCGACATGGTCTTCAGCTTCGGAGAGCTCGGTTTTCAAGAGTTTGAGACCTCGAAGTATCTGACAGGCATTCTCGAGAAAGAGGGCTTCAAGATTGAGCGTGGCATTGCGGGCGTCCCGACAGCCTGGATGGCGACCTGGGGATCAGGCAAACCCGTATTGGCCCTCGGCTCCGACATCGATTGCATCCCGCAAGCTTCGCAGAAGCCGGGTGTGGCTTATCACGATCCCATGATCGAAGGGGCCCCCGGTCACGGTGAGGGACACAACTCTGGCGTGCCCCTCAACATCACCGCCGCCATCACAGTCAAGCGATTGATGGAACGCGCCCGACTCCCGGGCACGATCAAACTCTGGCCGGGCGTCGCTGAAGAGTTGCTCGGCACAAAGGCCTACTACGCGCGCGATGGGTATTTCAAAGATGTGGATGTCGTGCTCTTCACTCACGTTGGCAACAATCTCGGGGTTTCGTGGGGACCTGGCGGTGGGACCGGCCTGGTCTCGGTCGAGTATACCTTCAAGGGTGAGAGCGCTCACGCCGCGGGTGCTCCGTGGCGCGGACGCAGTGCACTCGATGCCGTTGAGCTCATGAACATTGGCTGGAACTTTCGTCGGGAACATCTACGCATCGAGCAACGTTCCCACTATGTCATCAGCAACGGCGGCGACCAGCCCAACGTCGTGCCGCCGCTGGCGAGCGTTTGGTATTATTTCCGAGAGCTGGACTATGAGCGCATCAAGGAGATGCGTGCAATTGGTGATTCCATCGCTCAGGGAGCAACGATGATGACCAGGACGACTGTCAGCTCCAGAGTTCTCGGCACTGCCTGGCCTGCTCATTTCAATAAGCCAGTGGCCGAGGCGATGTACGGCAATGTCAAGCAGGTTGGCCTGCCTCAGTGGAGTGAAGCCGACCAGAAGTTGGCGAAAGCGCTGCAGAAGGAGTTGAAGGTGCCCGAGAAGGGACTGGCTACCGAATTGAGACCGCTTGCCGGGCCAGACAGCGAAGACGCAAGGACGACGATGGGAGGAGGCTCGGATGACATCGGCGACGTCTCGTGGAACGTGCCGACGATAAGATTGAGCTATCCCTCGAACATCCCAAACCTGCCAGGCCATAACTGGTCGAATGCAATCGCGATGGCGACTCCGATCGCCCACAAAGGCGCCACAGCTGGAGCGAAGGTGATGGCCATGACCATGGTCGATCTGCTGACGAACCCGACGCTGGTGCAGCAGGCCTGGGATTATTTTCGCAATGTGCAGACCAAAGAAACACAGTATCAATCGCTCATCTCCGCCCAGGACAAACCGGCGATCTGGCTAAACAAGAAGATCATGGAGCAGTACCGCAGCGAGATGCGGAAGTTCTACTATGATCCCTCAAAGTACGAGACCTATCTTGAACAACTGGGGATTCCGTACCCGACCGTCCGCGTTGGTTCTGCGGTGTCAGAGACCGGGAAATAGCGGACCTGAAGTGCTGTTGGGGACTGGCGTCGCTGACGGCGTACAAGAGGACGGGCGAAGGCGGGGCAAAGGAAGATGGTGTGGCGCTGACAAGTCGCCAGGCTTTGGCCTTCATTCGGAAGCATGGTGTTGTGCTCGAGGCTGCGCGCGGTCCGATCCCATCGCTTGCTGAGTTCATTGTGGGGGGGCCAGTTAAAGGTAACTGGTGGTCACACCCGAAGAGCGGCGAGATATTCGCGGTGACTCGAACGATCCGCAACCACGACGATGTTCTGGTGTGTCGTTTGATCAACGCCAGGATCACTTTCGTCCATCGCCGGTTATGGCCGGCTCTCATCCGGGTGGCCGACCGACTTCCAGTGCAGAATCTGTCACGCCTGCGCGAGGTGCACTCGAGTTCCGGGAGCCATGCCATGACAGAGGTCCCCTTCCCCGATTGGGTTCCCGCGGATGTCCACGCATCTGCGCGGGGCCTTTCTGAGGAAGAGGTGCTGAGAGAGTTCGCCTCTTGGAACAAGGGTCGAAACTAGTCTTTTGAGCTGGATGACACTCTCGCATCAGGAGTGTCACTTCACCTCAACAAGGGAGCCGGTCATGAATCCATCGAAGTTGCGTCAGATCGTCAGTTGGGTACTGGTAGTGCTACTCGCGCTTGGATACCTGGCTGCCGCTGTGGGCAAACTGACTGGGGCTGCTGCACCGATGTTTGCCCAATGGGGATATCCGGCCTGGTTCGCAACTCTCACTGGAGCGCTCGAGCTTGTCGGGGCAATTGGCTTGCTCGTTCCGAAAACCATGCGCTATGCCGTGCTGGGATTGACGGTCGTCATGATCGGGGCAGCCTACACTCATCTTGCTCATGACGAAGGACTCCAGGTCCTTCGACCCGTTCTCTTTCTGGCTGTATTGTGGATTGCGTGGTGGCTCCGCCGAAACAAGTGACGGATTGAAACCAGTAGGTAGTCTGGTGTTTGCGGTTGAGATATCGTCAAGCTGCTCGCCGCCCATTGCTTTGTTCAGAAGCCGCGGCTCGAGCACATGACGGGCCGAAAACGCGAAAACCCGAGTGACATCTCGTTGACTACGAATTCGAAAGGGTAACTTTCACGCATGAGCGACCTCACCACTGGCCCCGTTACCCGACACCTTGTCAAAACAACGGGCTACATGCTCGTGACGATGGTCTTTCAGACAATGTACTTTCTGATCGACCTCTACTGGGTAGGCCGCCTCGGGACCGAAGCCGTTGCGGCCGTCGGGATCGCCGGCAATCTGACTTTCATTGTTCTCGCCCTGTCGCAGATGCTTGGCGTTGGCACGACGACGGTCGTCTCGCACGCGGTCGGACGAAAAGACCATGAGCAAGCTCTCCTGTTATTTAACCAATCGCAGGTTCTCTCGATGCTGACAGGCGTGGTCTTCCTCTTCGTCGGTCTTGCTCTGACGTCGTGGTATGTCACCGCGATGAGCGCTGACAGCAACACCGCTGCGCTGGCCAGAGAATACCTGCTCTGGTTCATCCCAGCGATGGCGCTGCAGTTTGCCCTCGTCGCGATGGGCTCGGCGCTACGGGGAATGGGCAACTTCAAACCGGGAATGGTCGTCTCGACGGCGACGGTGATCATCAATATGATCCTCGCGCCGTTCCTCATTTTCGGTTGGGGTACGGGCCACGCGTTCGGCGTTGCGGGTGCCGCGATCTCGTCATTGATCGCGATCGTCATCGGCGTCGTCTGGCTGACGGCCTACTTCCTCGCGAAGGACTCATTTCTGCGATTCGTCATCGCTGATTGGAGGCCGCGGCTTGATCTGTGGAAGAAGATGCTGGCGATCGGGCTCCCCGCAGGGTTCGAGTTCGTCCTGACGGCGGTTTACCTGGTTATCGTCTACTCGATTACCCGGCCGTTTGGTGCAACTGCGCAGGCGGGATTCGGAATCGGGATGCGTGTCATGCAGGCGGCGTTCATGCCGGTGGTCGCGCTGGGCTTTTCGGTGGCGCCGGTGGCGGGTCAGAACTTTGGCGCGAAGCAGGCCCAGCGCGTCAAAGACACTTTCAGGGATGCTGTCATCATGGCGGTCGGTGTCATGTCCGCGCTGGTGATCGCCTGTCACATTGCGCCGGCCGCACTGATTGGTATCTTCTCGAGCGATCCGGCCGTCATCGGCGTTGGTACGGAGTATCTGCGCATCGTATCGTGGGGCTTCATTGCGTCCGGCGTGATTTTCGTCGCATCCAGCATGTTCCAGGCGATGGGCAATACTGTGCCTTCGCTCGTTGTCTCGGCCCTTCGCATTTTTACGGTCGCAGTCCCATCCTTCATTCTCGCGCGACTTCCGGGATTCCATCTGCGCTGGATCTGGTATCTCTCAGTAGGTTCCGTGCTGCTTCAGTTGGCGTTGAGTATGTTCTTGCTTCGGATTGAGTTCAGACGCCGGCTGCGCTTCGAGACGACAATCGCGACCGCGTCATGAGAGTCGAGGGCCATGGGGGTTCATATGTGTCGAAGTATCAAGACGCTGCACAACTTCACACCTCCTGCGACGGAGGAAGAAATCCGCGCAGCATCGCTTCAATTCGTTCGCAAGTTGAGTGGGGTCACTCGGCCTTCCAGGACAAATGAGCTGGCGTTTGCACGCGCTGTCGAGCGGGTGACAAAAGCGGCGCGGGTATTGCTCGACAGTCTGGTGACGAACGCTCCACCACGCGATCGGGGGGTTGAGGCCGCGAAGGCCCGCGCCCGTGCGGCCGAACGTTTTCGCCCGGATGACAGAGACCAACCGTGACCCTCGGTGGACGCGCCTTGCGGAAACAGCTCACCGATACTTCCGATTCTCGGCCCCGGGTGCCTTCAATTGATACTGCGATTGGCGTCCTTCAGTATCTGCAATCGCTGTGATAGGTGCCGACCTTGATTCGCTTGATCTCTTTAATCTCAGATACGGAGGTGACGGATAGGTCATCTGATCCCCAGTTGGCAACGTAGGCGAGGAAAGCCCGGGCAGCGTCAAGGATTCTCATGATGTTCTCCGCTCCTCGATATTACTGGGGACGATTTCAGGGTTATGGTGGAGCGAAACACGCTGTCGAGAGACGGCGGTGATTCTACCACCGCTACTTCCGGACGCAGTGCGCGCGGGCGACGGCGTGGTTTTCATGATCAAAAGTTGGGTGTAGGCTGAGGTCCGTGCTGTCATGTTTGCGATACGAAGCCCGCTGCGAGCGACGATAACTGCGATGAACGGAGCGGAGGGAGGGCACTCCATGACGGCTCGGCGGCTATGACGCAATCTGCGCCGTCGCAAACGACCTTCGGCCGCGTTGGCAGGCAGACTCTCAACAGTCCCGTTTCTGGCTGCATGTGGGAGTCGATCGCGTGACGAGGGAACGGCGAGCAGGCGATGACTTGGAAGTGCGGTTTGCTCGATCGAGCATTGCTGACCGGAATGGTCTGGCCATGACGCTGATTCCGAGGGTGATAATGCCGAACAAGGCCCACTGGGAACATGTTTACTCGACGAAGGCTGCAGGCGATGTTAGCTGGTTTCAGGAGCATGCCGCGCTTTCGATCGAGCTTATCAAGGCGACGCGCGTTGCTCGAACATCTCAGATCATCGATGTTGGCGGGGGCGTATCAACACTCGTTGCTGATCTTCTCGCTGAAGGGTATGCGTGCGTCACAGTTCTCGATATCTCCGGTGCGGCGCTGCGGCGAAGTCAGGATGACCTCGGTCCTCTTGCGGTCAAGGTCACCTGGCTGGAAGCAGATATAACACAGGCAGAACTCGCACCGAACTTCTATGATGTGTGGCACGATCGGGCCGTCTTCCACTTTCTCACGGACGCGAAGGAACGGGCAGCGTACATCGCCGCGGTGAAGCGCTCTGTGAAGATGGGCGGCCACATCATCGTCGCCTCGTTTGGGCTTACCGGACCCGAGAGATGCAGTGGCCTCAAGGCGATGCGCTACAGCCCCGAGAGCTTGCACTCTGAGTTCGGCGAAGACTTCAGACTGCTCAGTTCAGTAACCGAAACCCACCACACACCGTCTGGTAAAGAACAGGCCTTCATTTACTGCTATTGCAGAAAAGGCCCAGAATAGGCTTGTCGGTTTCATCCACGCAGTGCAAACGTTCCGAGGTGTTTTGTGCGTCGGACGAGGTCAAGTTTATGCGTCATACGGAAAGCCACCGGTCGGAAAGGATCGGATGGCTTCGAGCGGCGGTCCTGGGCGCGAATGACGGCATCGTCTCGACGGCCAGTCTCGTCCTTGGTGTCGCCGCTTCGGGAGCCACCAGGAACGCCGTCATCGTCGCGGGAATCGCCGGCCTCGTTGCTGGGGCCATGTCGATGGCCGCCGGTGAATACGTCTCGGTCAGCTCCCAGGCGGACACAGAAGAGGCGGACCTCGCTCGTGAGCGACACGAACTCGCGACGGAAGACAAACACGAGCGAGCTGAATTGGCACACATCTACGTTGGCAGAGGCCTTGAGCCAGATCTAGCGCGAAAGGTTGCGGATCAACTGATGGCGCATGACGCCCTCGGCGCCCATGCTCGAGATGAGCTGGGTATTTCTGATCTGCAGCGGGCCCGTCCAGTTCAGGCAGCCTTTGCGTCTGCGGGCACTTTCTCGATCGGTGCCATGATGCCTCTCCTGAGTGTGCTTCCCACCCCCATATCCCTTCTCACCCCGGTGGTGACGGTAA
>JANNRD010000673.1:0-4259 GCA_031401095.1 Acidobacteriota bacterium | reverse complement strand
GGTGCGAAGAACGCGAAAAGACGCGAAGTAGGCTGGAAGGTTCACGCCCCCAGTTCTACTTCGCGTTTTTTCGCGTTCTTCGCGCCTTCGCGTGAGTCTTCTTCTTTCTCGCTGTTTACTGTTCTCGCCTGATTGCATAGTCGGGCCAGCAACCGGTCTCATCATCATCAAGCCCACGACCAAAGGGTTGAGCTGGCGTAACTGTCGGCGCGACCGGCGCGAACTTCGGGTCTAAGGTTTTCGCGATCTGGTCCCTCGTATCCTCCAGATGCAACCGCGTTGCCCGATCGGTGACGCGCGGCAGCACCTGACCGATGGTCGCGCTCAATCCGCGAAGCTCGCCCCTCATGATCGCGCGCGAGTCATCGGTGGCCGGAGTCCTCCCGTTCAGTTTTTCAGCAAGTAGCTCCAGATAAGCCCGCTGGAGGTTGCGTCGATAAGGATCGATCTTCAGCCCCGCTTCCAACTCGCGCCAGATGCCGCGTCGAACATCGGCAAAAAAGTCGACAGCCTTGTAGGCAGCCGCACCGTCGATTGCCTCCTGTTCAATCATCCTCGCCACTCGCGTGCTGCTGAGAAGCGAACCAAGAATGCGCGACTGGCTGGCGCGAATGCGATCGAGCGCCCCCGTCGGCTCGATGCGGCGAAGAATCTCCGGCTTGAGCACCCACGCCGGGGCGGCAAACGCGGAATCGTTAAGAAAGCGGACTGCGTCCATCTGTTTTTCTTTTGGCACCAGAGAGAATCGGACGCCCTCCTGTCCAGAGTGTTTCTGCTGTGAGTTCAGGCCGCCGACAATCGCCGTTACGTGATTCATCTCGAGCGCCCATTGACTGAGAATACGGCCATAGAGCTCTTCGAGGTCGTCGTATGGCTCGCCAGGCTTGCTGGTGGCGGTCAGCAGCATCCCAGCAACTCGTTCGAGGTTCTTCAATCCGAGCCTCGTCGCCTCGACCGCGTCGGCATCGCCGACTGCTTCCGTCAAGTCGCCCGGATCGGACCCACGTGCGTCAGCCGTTGAGAAACGAAGCCACGGTGTCTTGTCCTGTTCGCGAGCCCATTCGTCGAGGGTCTTCTTCTCATCCTCGGATGTCTTCGCGCCGGCAATCGGTTGGTAACCCCACTTCGTCGCCCATCGGTCGTACGGCCCGATCTTCGGGATCAGGTCAGCAACATCGATCTTGTCTTCCGGTTGGGCAACATAATTGAAGCGCGAGTAATCCATGAGGGTCGGTGTGTGTCCCATTTTCTTGACCCACTCACGATCACGCACCTTGGCGAGAGGGTACGTAGAGCTCGCCTTCATATTGTGCTGGAACCCCAGAGTGTGACCGACCTCATGAGCCACGACATACTCGATCAACTGGCCCATCAGCTCATCAGGCAGCGGGAGCTTCGCTGCGCGCGGGTCAAGGCTTCCGACTTGCACGAAATACCAGTCGCGCGCAAGGTTCATGACGTTGTGATACATCTGGATGTCTGACTCGAGAATCTCGCCGGTTCGAGGATCGTGAATATGAGGACCGCTCGCGTTCTCGATCGTCGAGGGCAACCAGCGGATGACTGAATACCGCGCATCCTCGGGGCTCCAGTCCGGATCATCCTCGCTGGTCGGCGCATCACGTGCAATGATCGCCTTCCTGAAGCCAGCCTCCTCGAACGCTTCCTGCCACTTCTCGATGCCGCGCTTGACGGCAGCGACCCACTTCCTCGGCGTCGCTGGATCGACATAGTAAACGATCGGCTTCACTGGTTCGGACAAAGCGGCACTTGGATCCTTCTTCTCCAGCCGCCATCGGGTGATATAGGTTCGCTGTGGCGCACGATGTTCGTCCTTGCCAAAGTCCATTTGGTTGACGCTGAAGTAACCGACGCGCTCATCAGCAATCCTCGGCATCATCGGGTGTTCAGGCAATTTGACCATGCTGTAGTGCATGACGATCGACGCGTTGGTGCCGGGTTGCATTCCCTGCTGTATTCCACGGGGCCCTTGTGGACCCTGAGGTCCCGCTGCCGGTGCTGTTTCCGGTGGAGAAGTGAAGGTGTGTGTCGCCTCGACCTCGATGTTAGTCGGGAACGAGACCGCTCTTTCGATATAGGAACGAGAGGCATCAAACCCGCGTGCGCGAATACGGGTTCGTGCGCTCAGTTCGGTCACCTCGCTGGTGAAGAGCCTCGAGACGTCGATGACCACGGAATCATTCGGTCCAAGGGCCTCGATGTTGAATGCCATGATGATCGTGCTGTTGTTTGCGGCATCGACAGCGCGTGAGATTGGTTGGCTCCGGTCCGCAACAACCTGATAAGAGACGCTGCGCAGCATGATTCGATCGCCAACACGCTCCCACTTGACGACCCGATTACCGACCGCCTGTCCACCATAGCCGGCACCGAGCGTGGTCCTCGCGATCTGCGTCACCAACAGGAACTCTTTGCCAAGCTCCGCCTTCGGTATCTCGTAAAAGTACTTCTCCTTCAACTGGTGAACCGTGAAGACGCCAGCGTCGGACTTGACGTCCTTCGTGATGACGCGATCGTACGGCCTGATCTGAGGCTGGACGTCAGGTCTTCCGGGGCGCTCCTGCCCGGCGGGCGCGCCGGGGGGCTCCTGGGCCTGAGTCATTGGGGTGAGCAGAACCAACGCTAGTGCGCATAAATAGACTGTCTGTAGTTTCATGTCAGAGAGAACCTCCATTAGTGGATGCAGAGAGGACCAAGAACTCCGCACCCGAATACAAAAGGAACGGGGAGCACCCTGGTTGGCTAGTTTGGGCAAGGTGACAATGCACGTGATTGAACAGTTGAGACCGCTCTCACGCACGGGGATTATCTGAATGGTTTGACCAGGTGTCAAGCACGTATTATGCTGCAGCGGAATTCGTCAGCTGTCACTGGGCATCACATCCTCACAATTTCCGGAGGCAACATGCGTCAAGAGGGGAAGACCGGCCAAGCCGGTTCGAAGGTGGAAGCCGGCTTCAAGATCCCGCATCTGCGCTGGTACATTTGCGGCCTGCTCTTCCTCGCGACCACGATCAACTATATTGACCGCCAGGTCCTTGGCATTCTCGCCCCTGACCTGCAGCGTGAGATCGGCTGGTCTGAACTGGACTACGGCAGGATTGTCATTTCCTTTCAGGTCTCATATGCGGTCATGATGCTTGTCTCCGGCCGAATCATTGACCGCATCGGCACCAGGCTCGGCTTCGCGATTGCGATCGTCTGGTGGTCAGTGGCCGCCATGGGCCACGCCCTCGCCCGCAGCGCCGTCGGCTTCGGCGTTGCACGATTCATGCTCGGCGTCGGCGAGGCGGCAAACTTTCCCGCGTCGATCAAAACAGTTACCGAGTGGTTCCCGAAGAGCGAGCGAGCGCTCGCGACGGGTGTCTTCAATGGCGGGACAAACATTGGCGCGATTCTTGCCCCTATCCTGGTGCCGTTGATCGCTGCCAAGTGGGGATGGCAGGGAGCGTTCATCGGCACCGGCGCCATCGGATTCCTCTGGCTGATTGCGTGGTGGACGCTGTATCGCAATCCCGACGAGCACCCCTGGCTCAGCGAGAGAGAGCGCCTCTTCATTCGTGATGGGGCTGCGCCCGAATCGACCGTCAAGATTCCACTGAGAAGACTCCTTGGTTACAGGCAACTGTGGGCAATCGCGATCGGAAAGATGATGACCGATCCGGTGTGGTGGTTCTATCTCTTCTGGTTGCCAAAGTTTCTCTTCTCCGAGCATGGCATTCGCGGAACCGCGCTTATCCCATACCTGACGACTGTCTACCTCATCTCCGATGCGGGCTCAATCGCCGGCGGCTATCTCTCATCGGCGCTGATCAAACGCGGCTGGACGGTGAATCGCTCACGCAAGACGGCCATGGGAGTGTTTGCGGCAACGGTCCCGATCGTCATCATCGCCAGTCAGACACGGAGCGCCGCCCTCGCGGTGATCCTAGTTGGCATTGCCGCCGCCGCCCATCAGGGATGGTCGGCAAATATGTTCACTCTCGCATCGGACATGTTCCCACAGCGAGCGATCGGCTCGGTTATCGGGTTTGCCGGATTCGCGGGTGGAGTTGGCGGAATACTTGTGGCTGAGTTCGCCGGTCGGGTGCTGCAAAGCGACCCGCGCTTCTATTTGCCGATGTTTGTCTTGGCGGGATTGGCCTACGCTGGAGCGCTCGTTGTGATCCACCGGCTTGCACCCAAACTCGAACCCGCGAGGATCGAGTAGTCTCCCGGTTCTCCCCCCCCGGCTGGCG
>JANNRD010000672.1:0-4824 GCA_031401095.1 Acidobacteriota bacterium | reverse complement strand
TCCTCGGAAATCAGAACAAGGTTAGCCGCAGCGCCAAGTGGGACGTAGGAATCCACCGCGCGAACTGAAGACACCGGTCCGCGAAAGCCGTCCTCAGCGAGAGCTGCAATGACTGCATCGGCAATACCACCCCCGGTAGCGCGGCATTCATCCGCGACCAGGACGCGTCCGCACTCGAGAGCTTGCTCCCTCACCGTCTCCATGGGCAACGGATTCAGCCAACGAAGGTCCATCACGCGCGCGGCGATCCCGTGCTTTTCCCTGAGGCCTCGGGCTGCGCGAAGCGACATTCTGAGTCCATTAGCGTAGCTGACGATGAGCAGATCGTTTGCCCCGGAATGATAAATGCCAACCTCTCCTGGAAGCAGCATCTCGCCTGGCGGCGGATAGTCAGAGAGCCACCCGGAGTCGCCGTCCTCGTACAGGTCCTTTTCGTGATAGAGGGCGATTGGCTCGAGGAAACAGACGACGCGGCCGGATGTTCTGGCGGCGGCAAGGCAACCGCGCAGCATTCTTGCTGCATCATCTCCCCGCGCTGGCACGGCAAGAATGAGACCGGGGATATCGCGTAGAGCGCCGATCGAGTTGTCGTTGTGAAAGTGACCACCAAATCCCTTTTGATAGGCCAGCCCGGCGATGCGAACCACCATCGGATTGGTGAATTGATTGTTGGAAAAGAACGATAGCGAGCACGCCTCCCCTCGAATCTGGTCGAGAGCGTTGTGCAGGTAAGCGAGATACTGGATTTCGGGGATCGGCAATAACCCAAGTATGGCCGAACCCTGGGCGACACCGAGTATCGTCGTCTCATCCAGCAGCGTGTCAAAGACGCGTTGAGCGCCGAATCGGCGCTGAAGCCCGGCAGTCACGTAATAGACTCCGCCCTTCTTACCAACGTCTTCGCCAAAGACGATGATTTCAGGGAAACGCAGCATCTCGTCGGCGAGCGCCGCGTTGATGTGTGCCGCCATCGTTCTCTTTGTCGGAGAGGTCGCCTGCTCAGGAAGAGTCGCGCCGAAGAGCTCCTGTCGCAACGCTGGTGATGCCAACTGCTGTGCGAGCGAGCGGCACTCCTCGTCGTTGTACGGGGCGAGTGGTCGAACGACTTCCTCGGCCGTCCGCAGCTTCGGTCGTCGCAACGCCTCTTCGGTTGCATCATCGATCCGCGCCTGCACCTTGGAAATAATCTGACGGAGCTCATCCGGTGAGGCGGCGCCGGTGTCGATCAGACGGCGGGCGTTGACGAGCAGTGGGTCACGCGCCTCGGCCGCTTCGATCTCTTCGATTCTGCGGTAAGTCGTTTCGACGTCTGTTCCGGCGTGGCCCCAGAGCCGCGTCACACGGAGATGTAGAAAAACAGGCGCGCGCTTCCGTCGACACATCTCGATCGCCGCCTCAACCGTCTCCCATATCTCGTCCATCTCGCCACGTGCTTCGAAGTAGCCAAGGTGAGGCTGGTTGCCAAATGAGTCTCGAATCCAATCACGCGGCGTCTCGACCGAGATGCCGATTCCGTTGTCTTCGCAGAGAAAGAGAATCGGCGCCGTGCCACCGCGTCTGACGGTATATCGAGCAGCATTGATTCCACTCAGTGCGCTTGCGTGATTGGCGGAGGCATCGCCAAACGAGCAACAGACGATCGAGTCGTCGCTGAGATCAGGTCGAAGCCCAAGCCGGCGAGCCTGCCTCAGGGAAAAGGCGAAGCCAGAAGCCTTTGGAAGATGCGAGGCAATCGTGCTGGTCTGCGGAGGCACCCAGAGTGGCCGACTTCCCCAGACCTTGTGCCGGCCACCAGAACTCGGATCTTCCGAGGACGCGACATAGGAGAGCATCGTATCCAGGATCGGTGTCGAGCTGGCCAGTTTTCGCGCGCGAGCCATCATCAACCCGCCAGAGCGATAGTGAAGAAAGCAGGGATCATCAAGCCGAAGCAGCGCCCCCACAATCGCGTTCTGTTCGTGTCCAGCACTCGCAATCGTATAGTAGCCGAGGTTTCTTTTCTTCAGGTCTCGGGCAGCGATATCAAGCAATCTGCTGGTGACCTGATCCTCAAAAACATCCTTCGCGACCTCAGCCGTAAGGCTCGTTCCGGTCCGCACTGCGTCCGATGGCGCGAGTGGCTCCGAGATCGCTCGCGCACTTCGGAGAAACTCGTCGAGCCTCGCCTGAACTATCTCAACGCGTGTGACCGTGGCAGCCATAGAATGGGGAACTCTTCTCGTGGTTTAGCCAAAACAATACAGCTTGCCGTCTTGCGCTCCGATGACTATTCGGCCGGCCGCAATTGCCGGCGACGCTGAGAGCGCGGCCCCGGCAGTAAATTCCCAGACCTTCGCTCCGGTATTGAGGTCGAATGCATAGAAGCGCCCATCGTTTGAGCCAACAAACACGCGTCCTCCAGCGATCGCGGGCGAGGATTCGACGCGGGCGCGCGTCTGAAAGGTCCAAAGAGACTTCCCGGTTGCTGCAGTCAGGCAGTGGACGATCTTGTCGCGACCACCCAGCACTACCTTGCCATCCCCGACTGCGGCCGACGAGTAGTACGGGAACTGGCGCTGAGGGTGCGAGTAGCGCCAGACCTGACGGCGGGTTCGGAGATTCAAGCTGACCACTTCATTGCTGAAGTTGCCAAAGTAGGCGATCGACCCGACGATCGCAGGGGACGCGCCAGTATAGCCGCCGGCTGGCATCTCGAGGACCTGCCTCCCGTCCGAAATCCGAACGCCGCGGAAGACCTCATCACAACCCGCAATATAGGCGATGCCATCCGCGATGCTCGGGGTCCCATGAACGTAGTTGTTCGTCTTCAGCTTCCACAGCAGACCACCATTTCGGACCGAAAGACAATAGAGGTTTCCATCGTAGGAGCCGATCAAAACGCGATCTCCGACGATGACTGGTGAGGATCGAATCTCACCGGCGGTCTTGAAGGTCCAGAGGCGTTTTCCATCGCTCGCGTTGACAGCGTGAAACGTGCCGGCAAGATCGCCGACGAAGACAACTCCATTTGACACGGTTGGAGAAGACTCTCCGATACCATCCGCCGCAGTTCGATACTTCCATAAACCCTTGCCGCTCGAAAGCTCGACTGCGTGAAGGTCGCCCGTCATCGATCCGACGAAGACCGTCCCGCCAACAACTGCCGCCGAGGACTCGACCGATTCACCGGCCTCATAGGTCCACAGCAACCTGAGCGATGTCGGAGGCGGCGAGGCCGAAACCCCCGTCAATTGTGCGTTGCCCCGAAACTGCTGCCAGGCATCCGCAGTCTGCGCGAGTGGTTGGAAGTTCCCGGCGAGGGTGAGGATGAACAGAGCGATGCAGAGAGAAGACAGAAAGCGCACTCATCGACCTCCAACATTAGCCGCAGTTATTTGCGCGGTGGGACCGAGCCGCTGATGGGTTTGCGATTGGTTTCCCCGGTATGAAGAACGGGAATTCCTTGATCCACGTCGGCGTGAGGGCGAGGAATGATGTGGGTCGCGACGACCTCGCCAATCTTTGAGGCGGCGGCGGCTCCGGCCTCGACAGCAGCGCGAACTGCTCCCACGTTGCCGCGGACAATGGCCGTCACAAGGCCCGCGTCAATCCGCTCATACCCGACGAGGTGCACGTCCGCAGATTTGACCATCGCGTCCGCCGCCTCAATCATTGCGACAAGACCGCGACACTCGACCATTCCCAGTGCTTCTTCCATAAATCCTCAAAGTAGGGCCAATCCATTCGCCATTTCCGTGCCATCCGCGCCTTCCGCTCGATGCAGACACAGTATTTCACCAGGACCAGCCTTGTCATGTTGCTTGCATCGGGCCAAGAGATCAAGCAAGCACCGCCCTGGGACTCGCCCGTCATTAACTCGCGCCCCCGTTCCTGGAAGCCATCTCAGGTTCGCCCGTTCCCTATTGTACGCTGCAGAGCACCGAGCTGTGGTGCGGCACTCTGGAGTTTTGGCCATTCTTCTGCTAGGCAGCAGCCCACCCGCGTAGCGAGTGGGATCGTCCGAACGCGGCGCAATGCCGAATTGGGGCTCGGCGCTCCCAGGGGGACATCTACTGCTGGAATTAACGCTAATCTAAGTTTCCGTTTACATCACCTTAAGCTCTGCTCACTAGACTGCAGTTTACCTCACCACGTGACGGAAACCACGGCCGCGCCACTATCTGTCGCTGGCCAGGCTCAAGAGCATATCCAATGGCCACATCCGCAGGTGTCGTCGGGCTAAGTGGCACCCCGCGACCGAGAAAGAGGGAGAGAGTCATGCAATCGAACCGAATAAAGACGTGGGGGCTGGGACTAGCTGATACGAGTCTGGTCCTTCGAGTGGTCATGAGCCTGGTCGTACTGGCCTTTACTGCGATCGCCCAATCAGGCCCGATGGGGAGCCTGTCGGGTACAGTCACGGACCAAACTGGTTCAGTCATTATCAACGCCACGGTCGTGCTGACCAACCTTGCAACATCCGCGACACGCACGACGACTACCAACTCAGAAGGCTTTTGGAAGGTGTCGGTGCTTGAGGTTGGGACCTACCGCATCAGCGTCGAGGCGACGGGGTTCAAGAAGGGGAATAGCGGCAACGTCGAGGTCGAGGCCGCCGTTCCACGCACGATCAACCTTCAACTCGAGGCTGGCTCAGTTGGCGAGTCGGTTAACATCGTCGCTGGCGCCGATCTGGTCCAGCGGGAGACCGCCGCCACATTTCGTCAGATCAATGCCGAGGAGCTAACGAAAGTTCCGACCTCGACGCGCAGTTTCACGCACCTGCTCTCAGCGGAAGCCGGGGTCAGCTCCGATCTGCCACCGGTCCTGACTAATGGCAACGGT
>JANNRD010000671.1:0-5305 GCA_031401095.1 Acidobacteriota bacterium | reverse complement strand
CACCAGAGAGCGCACCAGCGAGCGCGTCAACTGAATCGTCGAACGCCGTCAGGGCAGACTGCACACACAACTGAAGAACCTGAAAAAACAAGAAGGAGTCTCAATGAAATTGCGCCTTTCGATATTTATCCTCATTGTCTCGGCGGCGATTCCGTGCTTTGGTCAGAATCCAAAGCTTCAGCCAAAGCTTCAGATTGATGATCTCGATCGGTTCTTTGCCAGTGCATCGGAGACCGTCGATGTGACCGTCGACGGAGCGCTGCTGCAGATCGCGATGAAGTTCCTCAACCCAAATAAGCCGGATGAGGCGAAGGTTCGTGAGGTCCTCGGGCAGCTCAAGGGCGTCTACGTCAAGAGCTTCGAGTTTGACCACGATGGAGCTTACTCGCCTGCCGATGTTGAGGCGATCCGTGTACAGCTCGCGGCTCCGGGATGGTCCAGAGTGGCGACTGTTCGCAGTAAGAAGGACGGGGAGAATGTCGATGTTCGTTTCATGATCGAGGGAGGTATTATTGCAGGAATCGCCGTTATTGTTGCAGAACCGAGGCAATTGACGGTCGTCAACGTTGTCGGTCCGATTGACCCGGAGAAGATCAGCCAGTTGGGGCTACTCGAAGGGCGATTCGGAATTCCGCGTCTCGATGTGGATTGGGGCTCGACGCGCCGCACAAGTAAAGACTGAGACCGGTATTGGACAAGGAGTCAGTCATGCATCTACGCCTTAACACACTGACAAGGGTTCTCCTGCTCGCGGTCACCCTCTCTTTCGCACCGGTTCCGGTCGCCGCGCAAAAGAAGGGGTTCGACGGGATCGTCGAGCATATTGAAAAGAACTACCAGGGAAGGCGGACTCGCATTCCGATGCTTGGCTTCGCCAATTTCATCGTCAAAATAGTCAGGCCGGCGGGCGTCAAGAGTTTCAAGCTTGCCGTGTTTGAGAGTCAGGATTTGACAAAGACGACCTCGTCCTTCGATGGCGCTCTGCGAAGCCTCATGCCGAAGGAGTGGCAACCACTGCTCCGCGTCAGCTCTCAGCGAGGGGACCGCGAGCGAACTTACATTTATGCCAAACCGGCGGGCAAGGACCTGCAGTTGATGACTGTGGTTATCGAGCCCCGAGAGGCTGTCGTCATGGAAGTGCGCCTCAATTTGGATGCCGTTTCCCGCTTCATGAGTGATCCGCGGGTCATGGGGATCTCGTTGGCAGGCGGGCTGCGCGGCAAGTCGTCGGGGGGCCCCTGGATGGGTGGAACGGTTCTCGCCGGAGGGAATACTCGGGGCGTCCAGATTGATCGAGGCAACGCTGATATCGGGCGCCGTGTTGACCCGAGAGACGAGACTGGATATTCGCTGACGGGCATCAGCGCTCCGAAGACTGCGTCACCACCGGCTGCTCGTCCGGAACTGAAGACGGTTTCGGTTGACGAGACGGACCGCAGCCCGCGCCAGGAGGGTGAACCTCCCACGGCAGTGACACCAGAGACTGCTTCGCCAGAGACTCGTTCCAGGGATGCGATCCGCATCGATACGCAACTGGTGAATCTCAATGTCAAGGCGGTAGACAAGGCGAACAAACCCCTCGCAACACTGACGCGCGAGGATTTTCTCGTCTATGAAGACGGAATCAGGCAGGAGATTAGCTATTTCGATCCAGTGACGGCCCCGATCAATCTTGTTTTGCTGCTGGATCTGAGCGGGAGCACGAGCGACCGACGCGGGGTGATGCTCAACGCGGCGAAGAAATTTATTGACTCGCTAAGTCCTCAGGATCGCGTCGCGGTTGCGGCTTTTACGCGTCAGTACTATGTCGTGTCTGATTTCACGACTGATCGTCAATTGATCAAGGACCGGCTTGGGTCACTCAAGAAGGTGAATGGCGGGACCGCCTTTTATGATGCTGTTTGGACGACTTTGGATCTTCTTGCGAAGGTAGATGATTCGCGCAAGGCCGTCGTTGTGCTGACGGACGGCGTCGATGAGAGGTTGCTCGGTGGTGGGAGTGGGAGTGGACGGCCCTTCGATGTCGTTCTCGATCGGGCCGTCGAGGCAGATGTCACGATCTATCCGATCTATCTCGACTCGGAACTGCGTGACATTCTCAAGCAGCTTCAGGACCCAGAACTGAAGGAACGAGTGCGGGAACGGATGACTGAGCGAAGGTTACGCCCGAGGGAAACGGCGCTCAAGCAGCTTGAAGCACTTGCGGAAGGGTCGGCTGGCTGCGTCTTCAAGGCAGAGGATGAGGACGACCTGGACGGGGTTTACCAGCGTGTCGCGGCGGAACTCCGAATGCTCTACAGCGTCGCCTACTCTCCGGAGAACAGCAGCAGGGATGGTCGATTCAGGAAGATCAACGTTGAGGTGAAACGCGATGGCGTGGTCTTGCGCACACGGCGTGGCTACATTGCGAAATAGCTTATGATTTTATTAGGGTCGAGATCGACAATCATCAATATCCTTTTCTTCTGTGCAGTCTTCATGAGCCTTGGGCTTGAAGCGCACGGACAGGGAGCAAAGCTACCGCTTGAGCATCTCGATCAACTTGCGAGCAAGGCGGCGGAGTCGGTCGACGTCTCCCTCGACGGCCAGATGCTTCAAGTTGCTTCGAGGTTCCTCAGAGCCGACAAACCTGATGAGGCTGCGATCAAGCAGTTGATCGCCGGGTTGAAGGGCGTTTATGTCAGAGTCTTCAGCTTTGAACGTGCTGGCGAGTATGCGGCTGCCGACGTCGAGGTGGTGAGGACGCATTTGCGCGGCCCTGGATGGTCTCGAATTGTGGGTGTACGCAGCAGGCGTGACGGTGAGAATGTCGACGTTTTTACCTGGCTTGAGGGGGGCAACGTCTCGGGCCTTGCGATCATTGCCGCTCAACCCACGGAATTGGTCATCGTCAACATCATTGGGCCGATCGATATCGAGAAACTCAGCCAGTTGGAGGGCAAGTTTGGGATTCCGCAATTAAACCTCGAAAAGGGGGGACGCCCGCGAAAGGAGTGACGGCAGTGACTGAACTCCACCGGCGCCTGATTCAAGCGCTGGTCATCCTGATCGCAGTGTCAGTCGCGTTCTCAATCGCCCCTGCGGGCGACCGCGAGTTCAATCTGATCGCGCATCATCTGGAAATGCACTCGCAAGGGCGTCGAGCTCTCGTGCCCTTTCTGGGAGTGGCGAATCTCTTTGCCCCGATCACCCGGCCTGCAGGCTTCAGGAGGTTAAAAGTCGCGGCTTTTGAATCTCCATTGTTGAAGAATCTGGACGAAGGGAAACTAGCCGAGGTCATTCGACAAGCCCTCAGCCACAGCTGGCGGCCCCTTCTGCGGCATCAGCTCAGAAAGACCGGCGAAGAGACTCATATCTACTTCCGTTCCGTGGGAGAAACCCAACAGTTGATGATTGTCGACGTGCGCGCTTCAGAAGCGATGCTCGTCCAGGCGACGCTTGAGCCGGAACAGTTTGCTCGGTACCTTGCTCGACCGGACGAGATGCGCAAGCAGATCGGCGCAGGTCTACCGGAGGTCGGGCAGTTGGGGCCCGAAGAGAAGAAGAGAAAGAAGCGGCCTGCGACGAGTTCATATGCAGGGTGAAACCCTGACAATCGAAACACCCGAGCACGTCACCCGTCTCACTTTAATTAGGAAGGCATCCTCGAGGAAGTACTCGCCCATCATTCGCTCTACACAAGATATCGCAGTTAGTTGTTGCTCGCGTTCCTTGTTGGAGCAGGCTAAAGCCTGTACTCAAAACCTCGCTTTGCTCGCAATCGCCAGACTGCGGGGTAGGGAGGTTCAGAGTACAAGCTTTAGCTTGCGCGTTCCCGGGCGCAGAAGAAAAAAAACGGGTAGCGACTGTGGTCGCTACCCTCCCAGTTTGCGCGGTAGGAACTTGTCAAACGCAATCACGGCGGTCAATAACTCGTTTTGATATTGGATGGCTCGTATTCATCGCTCAATTGGTTGATGACCGTCACTTGATCACCAACGACCTCGAATATCTTCCAGAGGGTGCCACCTCCACTTGGAGCCGAGACGACGGCAATCTGCTGATTTCCGCGGTAAATGCGGGCGACGGGATGTGAGTTGAATAGCCGTGTGCTTCCCGGCATGTCCCGGTCGCTGTAGTTATGGACCGAGAACCGGTAGTTGTTGGTTCCCTGAGGTGAGAGAGTAACTGTCTCTGGTCCCGCGCCGTTTAGATCGTCCCGATCGAGGCGCGCCGTGGTTGCATTGAGCGTGTCCGTCTCCCCATTCCACCAGACATGAAAACGTGAGCTCCCTGCTGAGGGGCCGGTCAGATGGGCGTCGAGATCGAGGCCAGGCGAGGCCGTCTGCCAGGTCACCACGACCCGGTACTGACCGCCTGCAAGAGGCTCTGTGAGCGCGATGGGAGGGATGGTCTGCGTCTGGGCACCCACGATGCTCGCCCCCTGCGACGCAGTCACGAACCCTGATGCGGTCGTCACCACCGTGTAACTGCCAGCCGCAATCACCGAAACTGCAAAGTTCCCGGCCGCATCGGTCGTCGCAGATCGAACGGTTGCACCTGAGGTAGGCTGGAGCGTCAGCGCAGCGCCGCCGATCGCCGCCCCGGTGAGGGCGCTGACGACGCTCCCACCTGCATTCCCGTACTCGCTCTGGCTTGCCACTGCAAGCGTTGTCTGCGTGCTCGCCCGGCTTCTCAGTTCCACCCTGAGCGGCGTCGCAAAGTTGGTTGCGAGACTTCCTGGGAGGAAGGCGTTGATTTGCCAGAGACCGACAAAGCCAGGCGCCAGGCCGCTGAAGAGAACCTCGGCCGAGACCCCGCCAATTGTCACTGCGGTCGTCGAGGTCGCGACAGCCAGCGGTGTCGATGAAGCCGCCTGCCCATCTGCAACAAGTGGGTTGGTGTTGCCGACGCCGGTCGCGAAGATCGTCACATACTTGCCAGTCACCTCGGGACGCGAACCCGGAATCTGATCAAAAGCTGCGTTAATGGAGTAGTCGGAGTTGAGTGCCGCCGCCTGATCGCGCCCGCTCGCATTGATTGAAAAGACACCGGGTGAAGAATCAGCAATCACGACCGGGCCAGTCGCGACTGGTGTTGTGCCTCCAACAGCAAATACTTCGACATTGGCTGTGCCCGGCGCGATACTCCCCGGAATCTGGAGATTGATCTGCGTTGTCGAGGCGTAGAAGAGGGGTGCCGCGACACCATTGATCTTGACTGTCAGACCCGCGAGCGTTGTTGGCAGCGGTAGCGTTGTCGCCGTCTGACTCGCCTCGCCCGTCATCCCGCTGCCAAACAGGGCGGCAATCGACCCCGGGGCGAC
>JANNRD010000670.1:0-3890 GCA_031401095.1 Acidobacteriota bacterium | reverse complement strand
CCATTAGCTTGTTTGTCACACGACAACCTAAAGGTTGAACTCTGAACCGTTCCCGCCCACTCCATTCGAGGCGGAAAGGCGTGGACGGCGAGTTGCTTACCTCGCGGCTTACCCTCAAAATGAATCCGTAGGGGCTAAAGCAAGTGAAATGAGGAGAGCTATCCGATGAGTCTCGTAATTGAAGCACCTCCCGTACCACTCAGAGTCGATGAGCATGACGTGGCGCGCGTCGGCAAGACCCGCGTACCGCTCGATACCGTGGTTTACGCGTTCAACCAGGGCGCGTCGGCGGAAGAGATTGTCATGAGCTACCCTACCCTTGGACTTACTGACGTTTACGCCGTCGTCAACTACTACCTGCACAACCGCGCCCACGTTGATGCTTATCTCAGCAAGCGAGAAACCGAAGCCACACGAACTAAAGCAGAGAACGAGAAGCGTTTCCCGCAGAACGGCATCCGCGCGCGCCTTCTCGCCAGACGCTAGAGGATAGGCCGTAGATGGTGAGCTTCGCCGTAGACGAGAACTTTAATCTGCACATTGTCAGTGGAGTCCTTCGGCGGCTTCCAGCGGCGGATATGGTGCGGGTACAAGATGCGGGCTTAGAGGGGGCAGGTGATCCTGCCGTACTCGACTGGGCTGCCGGTGAAGGGCGCGTGTTGCTCACTCACGATGTCAACACGCTCACAGCTTTCGCGTATCAGCGAATTGCACAAGGCCTGTCGATGCCCGGCGTTTTTGAAGTTTCCGTCCAGGTGCCGATCAGCGTGGCGATCGAGGATATTTTGCTGCTCGCGCAATGCAGCCTCGAAGGTGAGTGGGAAGGGCAGGTCAACTACTTGCCTCTGAAATGAGGCGAAAGACTTGCGGACGCCGTGTAGCTCGTTTCAGACAAGAGCGGCCATGCGCCGGCGCGCAGATGGACTTGGAGCCGCGTTTGAACGAGTTGAGATACTGGAGGAACTACGGAATGCTCAACACGACGACTTCGGTACGGTAGGTAAAGGCACCGAGCGACGTTTCGATGCCGTTCACGTACAAGGTTCCTGGAAAGAGATCGACGGCTCGATTCAAGACCTGATCATCTTGCCGAAGGCGGTCCATAGCGAGTTTCTCAAGCCGGAGTTCTCTGATCGAAACCAGGCCGGCTGCTGATCGGTATCATCATAAGACGCGACAACACGTGGTAGAACGCCGCGGACTGCGGGTCCCTGGAACTCTCAGTCAGCGGGTCGGAGGTTCGAGCCCTCCACGGCTCATTTTCGCTGGAAAGGGAAAGCGGATGGGTTTGCCGGACTGGCACTGAACGAAATGGATAAGGAACTGTCAGCCAACACCACTCTGTCGCACTACCGCATCGTCTCGAGGATCGGCGCTGGCGGGATGGGTGAGGTGTACCTCGCCCAAGACACAAAACTCGACCGGAAAGTGGCAATCAAATTCCTGCACGAAGAGTTCAGCAGGGACGCAGACAAGTTGAATCGTTTTGTTCAGGAAGCCAAGGCAGCTTCCGCACTCAATCACCCGAATATCCTCACCGTTTATGAGATCGGTGAGGTCGACGGCAAAAACTATATCGCGACCGAGTTGATCGAAGGCAAGACGCTGCGTGAGCATCTCTCGCATAGGGAATCGCTTCAGCTCAATGTGATCCTGAAGATCGGCGTGCAAGTTTCGGAGGCCCTTGCCGCGGCGCACCATGCGGGCATTATCCACCGTGACATCAAGCCCGAAAACATCATGCTCCGCAAAGATGGCTACGCGAAGGTGCTGGACTTCGGCCTCGCTAAGCTTACTGAAAAGAAAACGAGGGATGAAGTCTCGACGGAAGGGCCGACCAGGGTCTTTGTTAACACCACTCCCGGAATGGTCATGGGAACGGTTTCATATATGTCGCCTGAGCAAGCACGGGGCGAAGTAACCGATACCCGAACCGATATCTGGAGTTTGGGGGTCGTCCTGTATGAGATGCTGGCGCGCAAGGTGCCGTTCACCGGCGAAACCGTCAATCACACCATCGTCTCGATCCTCGAGAAAGAGCCGCTGCTCCTGGAAAGCGTGCCGACTGAACTACAGCGCATCGTCCGCAAGTCGCTGACCAAGGATGTGGAAATGCGGTACCAGTCGGCGCACGACCTGTTGATCGATCTCAAGAATCTGCGTAGGGCCCTCGATATTCAGGGCGAGCTTGAGCGGTCGTTCGCTCCGAATCGTGAGACTGCAAATGCACCGCTAGAGAATGCAACGCATGTTCAGGCTGCCGGCTCGACTGCTGCGACAGGGAGCGGTCAGGCAGCGGCAACCCAACACATCACGACCTCGTCTTCGAGTCTTGAGTACGCGGTTACTCAGGCAAAGAGTCACAAACTTGCCGCAGCGATAATTGGGGTCTTGGTGGTCGGAGTGATCTCGACCGTCGGCTACTTTGCGTTTGTTTCCAGAGGCGGCAGTGCAAAGGTAATCAGTTCGATCGCCGTCATGCCGTTTGTCAATGACAGCGGAAAGGCTGATCTTGAATATCTGTCGGACGGAATAACCGAAACGCTGATCAACAGCCTTTCGCAGATACCTGACTTGAGCGTCAAGGCTCGCTCTTCGGTCTTTAGGTACAAAAGTAAGGAGATCGATCCGAAAAAGATCGCCTTGGAGTTGGGTGTCCAGGCGATCTTAACCGGCCGCGTTATCCAGCGAGGCGATCAGTTGACTCTGAGTGTGGAATTGATCGACGGGCAAACAGAAATCACGATCTGGGGCAATAAGTACGAGCGAAAAGAATCTGATCTCGTGGCACTACAGAGCGAGGTGGCCCGCGATGTTTCCAGCAAACTCAAATCGAAACTGTCCGGCTCGGAGGCAGCGAAGGTCGAAAAAAGCTACACGGCAAACCCCGAAGCCTATCAGCTTTACTTGAAGGGCCGTTTTTCCTGGAACAGGCGAACCACCGTGTCGCTCAAGCAGGCGGCTGAATTTTTCAAGCAAGCGATCGAGCAAGACCCGAACTACGCACTCGCTTATGCAGCCTTGGCTGAAACATACACTCTCTTTTCGCAATACGATGTCGCGACACCACAAGAAAGCATGCCTCAGGCCAAGGCCGCGGCCTTGCGGGCATTGGAACTGGACAATTCGTTGGCAGCTCCACACGCCGCCCTCGAAGCGTATTATACCTATTATGAATTCGATCGGGTGACGGGGGAAAAGGAGGTCCGCCGCGCCATCGAACTCGATCCGAACTACGCGACCGCCCATCATTGGCTCGGCGGAGATGTGCTTTACCCGACCAAACGGTTTGACGAGGCCATTGCATCCTTGAAGCGAGCCGAGGAGTTGGACGCGCTTTCTCCGATAATTGGCACAAATTTAGGTGACGTACTTCTTTACGCCCGCCGCTATGACGAGGCGATCGCTCAATATAGACGTGTTCTTTCTCTCGACCCGAATTTCAGTTACGCCTTCTGGGGCTTAGGTATGGCACATTGGCAGAAGGGCATGAAACCGGAAGCGATAGCTGAAATGCGTAAGTATGTTGAACTAAGCGGATCTAGCGGGGGAAAGGGAGACTTGGGATTCTTTCTTGCAAAATCCGGACAGCGGCATGAAGCGGTTAGACTCCTGGACGAGTTAACGCAGGAATCGTCGCGGCGATACGTTCGCGCCGGTAGCATGGCGCTGATCCACCTTGGGCTTGGTGAAAAGAAGGACGCACTGGATTGGCTCGAAAAGGAAATTGACGAGCGCGGAACAAACGCGGGTTCCTACGCAGTTATGCCCGAACTCGACGAACTGCGCTCCGACCCGCGATTCAAGGCAATGCTGAGACGCCTGAATCTGCCGGAATGATTTCAATTAGACAACGCCCCGCCTCCAAGAGGGCAGCGAAACAATTTGAG
>JANNRD010000669.1:0-7271 GCA_031401095.1 Acidobacteriota bacterium | reverse complement strand
CTCTTGTTCTTCTCTGTGCTTTCTCTGTGTCTCTGAGTCTCTGTGGTTCATGTCTCTGTGGTTGATGTCTCGCGGTTGGTTGGGAAACGCTTAGCAATTTCGATTCTGGGACCAGACAATCCCAGAAGCGCACGGACTGAGATCTTGGGAGCCGATCACTGATCGCTCAAACCCCATAGTTGCTTAACTTGGGTGACTCTGGCGCGCTGGCACACGTTTGGCTAGCATTCATGCGAGCAAGAATCGATTCGAGGAGCACGAAGGAAGAATACGAGGTCGCCGGACTTGACCGGTCGATGCCGGTCTACGACTCCAAGACCTCCTTCACCAGACGGGAAATATGGGTAACTTTCTCCGCGATCTTCGTTACGGCTTGCGGCTTTTGTCGCGACAGCCAACCTTCAGCCTCGTCGTCGTGGTCACGCTGGCGCTTGGGATTGGCGCAACTACGGCAATCTTCACGGTCGTCAATGCGGCACTTATCCGTGGCCTTCCCTACCGTGACTCCGAAACGCTGGTTCACCTCTGGGAGTCACAACCTCAGCAGGAGTTTCCGACGCGCGAGGCATCTTACCCAGACTTTCTGGACTGGCGTCAGAACGAAAGTTTTGCAGGGATGGCGGCCTATGGCGGCGGCGACAGTGCAAACCTTTCCGGTCGCGGGATTGCCCAGCGTGTCCGGATCACTTCAGTGACGGCGAACTTCTTCGATGTCCTGGGCGTCGGCCCGATCATCGGAAGGACATTTCGAAGCGATGAGGATCAGCCAAATACGAATCGGGTAGTCGTCCTCACTCACGGCTATTGGCAGCGGGCCTTTGCATCCGACCCGCAGGCCATCGGGCAGTCATTGCGCCTGAATGACACTGACTTCACGATTGTTGGTGTGCTCCCTCGATCATTTCACTTCTCTCCACGCGGAGGCGCTGAATTGTGGGCTACCTGGCGACCAGACGAGGCACGACGTAGCCGTCGATACATGCACTGGGTCAAGGTCATTGGGCGCCTTAAACCGGGCGTTAAGCTCGATGACGCCGAGAGATCGCTGCAACTGACAGCGTCGCACATCGCAAGGGACTACCCGGAGTCGCATACGGGCACCTCGATCAAGATCGTACCTCTGCAAGAGCAGTTTGTTGGCCCGATCAAGTCAATGCTGCTCGCGCTTTCACTCGCCGTTGGAATCGTCCTGCTGATCACCTGTGCCAACCTTGCCAGCCTGCTGCTCGCACGCGCAACTGTCCGTCGGCGAGAGATCGCGATTCGCGTATCTCTCGGCGCGACTCGGTGGGATCTGATGAGACAGATGCTTACTGAAAGCGTGCTTCTCTCACTCATGGGCGGAGCGCTCGGGTTCCTCTTGGCGCAATGGGGAGTCGATGCCTTGATTGCCGCTGTTCCCGAAGCGAGACTCTTGACCATGCCCTACTTGCGCGATCTGAAACTGGACGCTCGCCTGTTGGCCTTTACCGCCAGCCTCTCTGTTATCGTCGGCTTGGTCTTTGGGCTCGCACCAGCGTTCAGCGCCACCCGACAGTCCCTCCAGGACGTTCTCAAGGAAGGCAGCCGGTCTCTCGGTTCTTCGAGCCGTCACGGTTTGCGGAGCATGCTTGTCGTTGCCGAAGTTGCACTCTGCTTTGTCCTGCTCGTTGGCGCGGGCTTGATGCTCAAGAGCCTTGTCAGGCTCCTTTCAGCCAGCCCCGGCTTTGAGACGAGAAACCTGCTCACAATGCAACTCTCACTGCCAATCTCAAAGTATTCTGATCAGGCAAGAGTCGCCGCTTTTCACACCCAGCTAATCGAAAGGCTTGAAAGCGTCCCCGGAGTCCTCGGTGCCGCGACAGTAACAGTCCTGCCCACAATTGGAGGCAATACCACCAAGCTCATCGTCGAAGGGCAACCGCCTCCGCCGCCCGGTGAAGGGGTCGAAGTCAACCTCCGTGAAGTGAGCGCCAGATACTTTCAGACACTCGGAATCCCGCTCGATCACGGAAGGGCGTTCGACGATCAAGATAACAAGAAGGGGCCATTGGTTCTCCTCGTTAACCGCACTCTCGCAGAACGCGTCTTTCATGGTGAGGACCCGGTCGGTCAGCGAGTTGCCTTCAGCGGGAGCGATCCGACCCCATTTCAAATAGTCGGAGTCGTCGTCGATGAAAGGGTCAACAGCATCGACGGCCGCGTCACGCCCGTGGTCTACGCCCCATACCTCCAGAACCTCAGCCCGACAATGAGCCTGGTTGTCAGAACGAAACCAGACCCGCAGACCGTGGCCGGGTCCATCCGGCGCGAGGCGCAGGCAATCGAGGGCGATTTGTCGATCTTTGGTGTCATGACCATGGAAGAGCTGATTGCGGGCTCTCCGGCGACCTTCGCCCGACGGTATCCCGCCCTGCTGATCGGGCTTTTCGCGGTCCTTGCGGTAGTCCTCTCGGCGACTGGCCTTTACGGAGTCATTTCATACTCCGTCAGTCAGCAGACTCGCGAGCTCGGAATTCGACTGGCGCTTGGTGCCAATCGCCGTGATATTCTGAAACTGGTCATGGGACAGGGAGTTGTCCTCGCCGCAAGCGGCCTTGGATTGGGGTTGCTTCTTGCACTGACGGGCACACGCTTGCTCGGCAGTATGCTCTTCGGTGTTTCACCGACCGATCCGCCGACCTTTGTCGGACTCGCAGTGTTGCTCGCAGCGATTGCCCTGTTATCCTGCTACCTGCCGGCGCGCCGCGCGACCAGAGTCGATCCACTGATCGCGTTGAGAGATGAATAAGAATCACCATGATCAGACTAGAGGGAATTGAAAAGTTCTTCGAGCATGGAGCCCAGAAGACCTTTGTCTTGCGTCGCATTACATTGGACATCAAAGAGGGCGAGTTCGTCTCGTTCATGGGACCGTCGGGAGCGGGCAAGTCGACGCTGCTCCACATCCTTGGAATGCACGACAACGCCTGGACCGGCGAGTACTTCTTTGATGACCAGCCGGTTCATCGACTCAAGCCCAAAGACCGTGCCGGGCTGCGCAATCGAAACATCGGTTTCGTTTTCCAGAGCTATCACCTGCTTGATCATCTGACCGTTTATGAGAATCTCGAGATTCCACTCTCCTATCGCGACATCAAGAAGTCGCAACGTGAGAGCATCGTTGGAGACATCCTCGACCGCTTTCAGATGGTCGGGAAGAAGGAACTCTATCCAAGTCAACTCTCGGGCGGACAGCAGCAACTGGTTGGAGTTGCCCGGGCCATGATGGCCAGCCCGAAGGTGATTCTCGCTGACGAGCCGACCGGGAATCTCCACTCAAGCCAGGGCCGGGAGATTATGGAACTCTTTAAGCGATTGAACGCTCAAGGCACAACGATTGTTCAGGTGACGCATTCGGAACAGAACGCCGCTTACAGCGACCGAATATTCAAGCTCCAGGATGGGTGGCTGGTGAAGGACTAAGACGTACTTGAGATGAAGACTACGGAGACAGCAACAGCACGGGTTCTCATTGCCGACGATCAGCCAGACGTGCTCGAGGCCCTGCGATTGCTCTTGAAGAGCGAAGGCTTTCAGATTGAGACGGTCACTTCGCCGCAGCGTCTGCTTGGTTCGCTCGAGACACGCGATTGCGATGTTCTGCTGATCGACCTCAATTACACGCGCGACACCACTTCCGGCCAGGAAGGTCTCGAACTTCTGACAAAAATCCAGGCCCTCGACAGCACGCTTCCGGTGGTCGTCATGACGGCCTGGGGGACGGTCGACATCGCCGTTGAGGCGATGCGGCGTGGCGCCCGCGATTTTATCCAGAAGCCCTGGGAGAACGAACGATTGCTCTCGATTCTGCGTACCCAGATCGAGCTTGGCCGTGCTCTTCGTCAGGGACAGCGGCTTGAAGCAGAGAATCAGATATTGCGGAGCGATGGTCAGAGCCATCCGCGGCTGATCGCAGAGTCACCGGCCATGCAACCGGTACTCCAGGTGATTTCGCGCGTCGGTCCATCCGATGCCAATGTTCTCATCACCGGTGAAAATGGAACCGGGAAAGGGGTCGTCGCCCGCGTCCTGCATGCTGTTTCCGAGCGCGCTTCGAAACCACTCGTCATCGTCAATGTCGGCGGGCTCTCAGAGGGTGTCTTCGAGAGCGAACTTTTTGGGCACATGAAGGGTGCCTTTACCGATGCCAAGACCGACCGCGTCGGGCGCTTCGAGTTGGCCGATGGGGGCACTCTCTTTCTTGACGAGATCGCCAACATCCCGATGCAGCAACAGGCAAGACTCCTCCGCGTGCTCGAAACCGGCGAATTCGAACGAGTTGGCTCCTCGAGGACGCGCCGGGTCAACGTCCGAATTCTGTCGGCAACCAACTCAGACCTGAGCGCCGAGGTAGCTGCGGGCCGATTTCGCCAGGACCTGCTCTTCCGATTGAACACCGTTGAGATTCGACTGCCGGCTGTCAGGGATCGCCGCGAGGATATTCCTCTACTGGCGATGCACGTTCTGCGGCAGCATGCCTCCCGGTATCGCAAGCTCCTCACAGGTTTCGATCAGACTGCAATGCAGGCACTGATCGCGCATCTATGGCCGGGCAACGTGCGCGAGCTGGATCACGCGGTAGAACGCGCAGTGCTCATGGCTCAGGGCACGCTTGTCAAGGCGAGCGATCTCGGACTCCAGTCGGGTCTCGAGAGTTCCCCTCGACTTGAGGAGATGAGCCTCGAAGACGTCGAATCCTATCTCATCCGACGTACGCTCGCGCGCTTCGATGGCAGTGTCAGCAAAGCTGCCGAGGCACTCGGTCTCAGCCGTAGCGCACTCTACCGGCGTCTCGAGAAGTTTGACCTCTAGCTCCCTGACGGGGCTCCGTACCAGGGTCGTGGCACCGCTCGAGACAGCCAGTTCAAAACAGTTCAGAAGATTCCTAACCGATGATAGAGTGAAGGAGACATCATAGCGGAGTACACCGGATGCAGGATTCGGATTCGACAGCTTCCTCACCAGGACCAACCAGCACGCTGCGGACGCCATCGGAGCCGTTACCGCCTCCACAGCGACGGCTTCATTTTGCGCCGTCGACCGCCGTCAAGCCTCGTCCAAAGTCTCGCTTCCCTCATCTTCCCCCGCTGACCTACGAACGACGTGTCTGGCTGCTGGCGATCCTCACTGGACTACCCGGCGCGGCTGTCGCGTTGATCCTGCTCTGGGCCAACGATCACAGCGCCAAGGTCCAATGGACCCTCGCCGTGTTGATCGTCAGCTTCTGGTTTGGATTTGCGCTCGCCCTCCGTGAACGGGTAGTGCTTCCCTTGCAGACTCTTTCCAACCTTCTCGCGGCCCTGCGTGAGGGTGACTATTCGATCCGCGGGCGGGCTGCAAAGAGGGATGACTCGCTGGGTGAGGTCATGCTTGAGGTCAACGCGCTCGGTGCGACTCTCCGCTCCCAACGTCTTGGCGCGATGGAAGCGACCGCGTTGTTGCGGACCGTCATGGCCGAGATCGAAGTCGCCGTCTTCACCTTTGACAATGAACAGCGTCTCCGTTTGGTGAATCGGGCCGGTGAGAGGCTGCTCAATCGGCCAGTCGAGAGGCTGCTCGGTCGCAATGCGGTAGAACTCGGCCTTGACGACTGTCTCGAGGGAGAGCCTGCGCGCACTCTGCAACGGTCCTTTCCCGGTGGAAGCGGACGCTGGGGAATGCGACGGACAATGTTCCGCGAGGATGGCCTCCCGCATCATTTGGTGGTGGTAGCCGACCTCAGTCGAGCACTGCGCGAAGAAGAGCGCCAAGCGTGGCAGCGACTGGTCCGAGTGCTGGGTCACGAGCTCAACAACTCGTTGGCGCCGATCAAATCGATGGCCGGCACGCTGTCGTCGATGCTGACCGTCGATCCGCCACCGGTCGACTGGCGGGAAGACGCGCAGATCGGCATGCGCGTGATCGCGGATCGCGCCGATGCACTGAGCCGCTTCATGATCGGCTATGCCACCTTGGCGCGGCTGCCACCGCCGCGCAAACAGCGCTTGGACCTGCGCGCGCTGTTGCAACGTGTCACCACGCTGGAGCAACGCATGACCGTGCGCCTGCTGGGTGGTCCGCCGCTAGGGTTGATGGCCGACCCGGACCAGCTTGAACAGGCGCTCATCAATTTGTTGAAAAATGCCGTCGAAGCGAGCCTGCCAGAGCGCGCCGAGGTGACCCTGCAAGCGCAGCAGATCGGGGCTGAGATTCGCATTGAGATCATCGATGCGGGTCTTGGCTTGGCCGGCAGTGACAATTTGTTTGTCCCTTTCTTCACCACCAAGCCGGGCGGCTCGGGTATCGGTCTGGTGCTGGCGCGGCAAATTGTCGAGGCTCACGGCGGCCAGCTGAGTTTGGAGAACCGTAGCGATGCGCGCGGCTGCGTGGCCACAATCCGAATGCCAATGGCTGCTGAGGAATCCTAGGATCATTTCCGCCACCCGCATCGGCCCGCTATACTTCTTGCCCTGAAGCGGCCGCGCCGCGTCTCATACCTCCTAAAGCGCAGGTGAGCCCGTGAGAAATCACGACCTTGAGTTCCTCAAGCACTTTTCCCAAGTCATCGCCTTTCTGGTGCTGGTGACCGTCGCCTTGATCGGTGGCGCAATCGTCTTGCACAACGGTCGAGCGGTCGAATCCGACGGCGTTGCTGAAGCCAAAGTGGCGGCACGACTGCGACCTATCGCAGGTGTCTACGCTGGCGAGACTGGCGCTGCGGCCATCGCAGCCGCCGCTGAAGCGGCCGCCCTTGCCGCCAAAGGTCAAGTGGCTTACGAAGGCACGCTCGATGGCGCGGTGATCTACAACGCCCTTTGCAGCGCCTGCCACAACTCGGGTGCCGGCGGCGCGCCGCTGATGCAAACCGCAGTCTGGAAAGACCGCATGGCACAGGGTGTGGATACGCTGATTACCCACGCGATCGAAGGCTATCAAGGCAGTGCCGGATTGATGCCGGCGCGCGGCGGCAATCCGTCGCTGACCGACGAACAAGTCGCCGCCACCGTCCGCTGGATGCTGGACAACATGAAGTAGGCGCAAGCGCCTACTTGCCGCCAACGCACTCGGTGCTCGCCTGCGGCCCGCTGCGTTGGCTCCGTCCGCCAAGGCAGTTCCCCGATGCGCATTCCGTCAGTCTTGCTGTCAGTCTTGCTGCTGACAGCCTGTGATGCCATGACCAGCAATCGCGACCCTAACGCAGCCGAAGAAGGCCCCGCGACGCTGGGCGCTTTGCAAGGCAAGGGTGCACGCAGTCCGTTTGAGAATCGAGA
>JANNRD010000668.1:0-3038 GCA_031401095.1 Acidobacteriota bacterium | reverse complement strand
GCTGACGATTCCGGTCTTCCCGCCGTCGTGCTAGACGGAGTCGAGGCAGGACTACGATCCGGCGGCAACGGGAAGCGTTGCTTCGACCGATTGGGTGTAACTTCGGGCCGTCAGCGGCGGCGCGATGGATAGGTGTGCAGTAGTTCCACGCGATAGCGTAGCGCGATCGCCTGACCCTCCGAAACTCGAATGCTCCGAGATGGTCAAGCAAGTGTTTCTTCTGGCACCGAGTGGGAGCCTTGGGGCAGAGGAGTCGCTTCGCCTTCAGGTTCCGCCCATTCATGCGGAGTTAGTCACGGAAGCTGAATCGAAGGACCCGCGCCCCAACCGCCCGTCCTCGCATGCTGGTAACCACCTCGAGTGAAAGCAGGTTTGCCGAGGAGCCGGCCAGGAAGAGTTCGATCTATTCGGTGTCGAGTATTCTCCGCGCGAACTCCTACCCAAGCGCCGCGAGCGGTACCTTCGACAGGGTGGCCGCTTTGGAAGGAGCGATCTATGAATACTTGGGGCTTGGATTGAAAACCGCCAGCCTTGCACCAGGTGCTCGACCGTCGACATCATTCTAACCAAAATCAAACGACATCAAACGATGTAAGGACTTAAGTGCTACACGCACGACAGGTTTAGCGGTGAGGGAGAGAGAGGTGGGAGCCTGCCGCGACTGGTGGATTAACCGCTGGGTCGGCCGATTTTGCAGGCAGCAAAGGAGGGCCTTTGGGACCGTTGAACGGAATCAGGATTGTTGAGATCGCGAGCATTGGGCCAGGACCGTTTTGCGCGATGATGCTTTCCGACATGGGTGCAGATGTCATCCGCATCGAACGTACGGGTATCAGACCGCGAGCCTCGCGTTTTAATGTCCTCAATCGGGGACGGCGATCGATTGCACTGGATCTCAAACAGGAGCGTGGCGTGGCAACGGCCCTGCACCTCGTCGAGCAGGCCGATGCCCTGATCGAGGGTTTTCGACCAGATGTCATGGAGCGCCTCGGGCTTGGCCCTGACGTCTGTCGCGCACGCAACAAGCGCCTGACCTACGGCCGTATGACCGGTTGGGGACAGACGGGGCCGCTGCGCAATGCGGCCGGGCACGACATCAACTACATCGCACTAAGTGGAGCTCTTCACAGCATTGGTCGTGCTGGTGAAGGGCCGGTGCCGCCGCTCAATCTGATCGGTGACTTCGGTGGCGGCGGGATGCTGCTCGCGTTTGGCGTCGTCTGTGGAATTCTCGAGGCTCGGAAGTCGGGGCAGGGACAGGTCGTCGATGCAGCCATGACTGAAGGCTCAGCACTCCTCATGTCCATGATCTACGGTCTCCACGCTGCTGGCGAGTGGACAAATGAGAGGGGCACGAATCTCCTCGATGGCGGGGCGCATTTTTACGATGTCTACGAATGTGCGGACGGAAAATGGGTGTCGATTGGTTCGATCGAACCCCAGTTCTACGCGCTCTTGATTGAGAAGGCTGGTCTCAACGAGATATCCGCCCGACCTCAGATGGACAAGACGGAGTGGCGAGACCTGAAGGCAAGATGCACCACCCTTTTCAAGACCAGAACGCGAGACGAGTGGTGCCGTTTGATGGACGGGAGCGACGTCTGCTTCGCTCCAGTGCTGGATCTGGATGAGGCTCCGAAGGACGCTCACAACGTTGCGCGCGGAGCGTTTGTTGAGATTGACGGCGTCATTCAACCCGCGCCGGCGCCGCGCTTCAGTCGCACCGTACCGGAGATCGAGACAGGGTCTGACGGCGAGCGGGTTGACGAGGTGCTCGAGCGGTGGAATCTAAGTGCTTCTGATATC
The DNA here is from genome assembly GCA_031401095.1 of Acidobacteriota bacterium. Classification (GTDB taxonomy): domain Bacteria; phylum Acidobacteriota; class Blastocatellia; order RBC074; family RBC074; genus JANNRD01. The sequence goes on along the minus strand of JANNRD010000668.1, from coordinate 1,232 downwards.
GCTGAGTTGAGGCGGTCAGGAGTCATTTCCTGAGGGACGCGACATCGAAGTTGAGAGCACATCGGGCTTTAGGCTCAACCAACACAACAACCACAGAGGCTCAAAGAGACAGGGACGGGCACAGAGGAAACCATAGGGGCGGTCACTCTAACCTCCTATTTCCTCTCGGTGTCCTTCTCTGTGTCTCTGAGCCTCTGTGGTTATTGTGTTGGTTGAGGCTAAGGCCTGATGCACTCTCAACCTCCCGGTAGATGACCCACCGAAACCGCTTGTGCGGAGTGGCCCTCTGAGCTCAGATTTGGCACAATAGACCTTTGGCAACTTGATGAGAATGCTTGAAGAGAGGTTCAACTGAATGAAGAAATTGAAGCCCTGTCTGTTTGTCTTGACCGCCATCTACTTGCTCGGGCTGCTTGCGCCGGCAGGTCTCGCGCAGCAGGCAAAACCGGCGCCGAGTAAGGGACCTGATGCGGCGCTCCTCAGGCAGCATGTCACCTATCTGGCCTCGGACGAGCTCGAGGGCCGGAGCCCTGGTTCAACTGGCGGCAACAAAGCAGCAGCGTACATCGCCCAACAGTTTGATCGACTCAAGCTGAGTTGCGCGACTCCTGACCTGAAGTGCAAGCACAGCAAGGTGCGCAGCGGCTACTTTCAGGAGCTACCCTTTGTCGCGGCTGTCGAGCTGGCGAAGAACAACTCATTTGGTGTGGCTCTTGGCGAGGCGCAGAAGAGTCTCGCTGTCCGCGAGCATTGGATGCCGATCGGATACTCTTCAAACGGGGCTGCGAGCAACGCAAAGCTAGTCTTTGTCGGATACGGTATCACCGCGGCTGAGCTGAAGCACGATGACTACGCGAGCGTCAACGCTCGCGACAAGATCGTGGTGGTCTTCACTGGCACACCTGACGGAGACAATCCGCACGGACAGTTTGGGCGATATGCCGACTCGCGCTGGAAGGCGATTGCGGCAAAGGACCACGGGGCCAAGGCTCTGATAGTGATCGCAAACACTGAGAAGTTTGGCGATGAACGCCTCGCGCAACTGCGCTATGACCAGACTTCAGGTGAGGCGGGCATTCCCGTAATCGTCGTCTCGCGTCAGATCGCAGCATCGTGGTTTGGGCTCGCCAGTGTCGGCAAGCTGAGTGAGCTGGAGAAGACGCCGGCGAATTGGACCGGTGCCGGCACTCGATTGGGCGATGTGACTGCTACCCTTTCAGTCGAGATCACGC
>JANNRD010000667.1:0-2150 GCA_031401095.1 Acidobacteriota bacterium | reverse complement strand
GACGGAGAAAAGTGAGGCTTCGCCGGTCCAAGGCGTCATTAGACAAGCCCAGTCGCCGTTGAAAACGGGAACTCACTCGCTTTCGGGAAGTTCTTTCTTCGAATCTCGACTGGGTCGAGACCAAGCTCCATGGCGACAATGTCGATGATCCGTTCGACGACGAACGTCGCCTCCGGGCGCCCCGCACCGCGGTAGGCGTCCGTGGCCATCTTATTGGTGAAGACCCCCGTGCAGTTCATCGAAATCGCCGGAATCTTGTAGCAACCTGAAAGCATGAGGCCAGTCAACGTCGGGATGGCTGGCGTCAGCAACTGATGGTAGGCGCCGAGATCCGCGAAGACGTTGTAGCGGAGACCGAGGATGGTGCCATCGTTCTTAACAGCGAGCTCGACATCACCGATCTGCCCCCGCCCATGAGTAGTCGCGGCAATATTCTCTCGTCTCGTCTCGATCCATTTTACTGGACGGTGGATCTCCATCGAGATAAAGCCAAGAAGCGCTTCCTCAGCGTAGACGTTGAGCTTGCTGCCAAATCCACCTCCGACTTCGGGTGCGATGAGGCGCAGCCGATGCTCAGCCAGATCCAGCATAAGCGCGATCTGAGTCCTTGCGAGATGCGGGATCTGCGTCGAGGTCCAGAGCGTCATTTGCTGCTCGCCTGGAAGGTAACTGGCAAGAACCCCACGGGTCTCGAGCGCGATCGGAGCCAGGCGCTGATGCTTCATGCGCTGTTTGACAACGCGATCTGCACCGGCAAACGCTCCCTCTACGTCACCGAGCCCTGCTTCATGTACGAAGGCGACGTTGCTGCCAAAGGCCTCGTGAATAACCGGACTCTCCGGCTGGGCCGCGAGAATTGGATCTACAACCACTTCGAGAGGCTCGTATTCGACATTGATCAAATCCAGCGCGTCGCGCGCGGTATAGCGATTCGAGGCAACAACCGCTGCCACGGGTTGACCGACGAAAATAACTTTCCCGATTGCAAGCACCGGGTATTGGGGGACCTTCAAACCGGGGAGTGCCGCTGCGCAAGGAACGAAGCCGACGCGACCCTGGATGTCGGCTCCGGTATAGACGCTCACGACGCCGGGCGCGGTCGCGGCAGCCAGGGTATCAATCGAGCTGATACGCGCGTGCGCATATGGGCTGCGCAGAATCGCGACGTGCAGCTCACCTGCGAGCTTGATGTCGTCGACATAGTGGCCGAGCCCCTGAATCAGGCGTGGGTCTTCGGTGCGCTTGATTGCCCGCCCGACATACTTTTCTTTGCCACCATTCGTGGTCATCGGTGATCTCCTTAGCGAGTTGACGTCGCTTCAGCGTTGATCTCGTGAGCTGCATGCTTGACCGCATCGACGATATTCTGATAGCCGGTGCAGCGACAAAGATTGCCTTCGAGTCCCTCACGAATTTCCGCCTCGCTTGGGTCAGGGTTTGATCGAAGCAGCCCGCAGGATGCCATGATCATGCCAGGCGTGCAGAATCCGCATTGCAGGCCATGGCACTCCCAGAAGCCCTTCTGGACCGCGTGCAATTCGCCGTTTTGAGCAAGGCCCTCGATCGTCGTCAGCTGAGCGTTGTGAGCCTGAACTGCGAGGATAGTGCAGGACTTGATTCCCTCGCCGTCGACCAGCACCGTGCAGCAACCGCATTGACTGGTGTCGCAACCAACGTGCGTGCCGGTGAGGTGCAGGTGCTCGCGCAGAAACTGGACGAGCAGCGTGCGGCCCTCGATGTCGGCACCGACGCGTTGCCCGTTGACGGTCATGGAGACGTTCGGCATGGCGGCTCTATTGATAACCCGGCAAGTCGAGCTTAGCCGAGCCCCGCGTGCGGGGCAAGGCGGGCGCACGTGTGTACTATTGCGGATGTGAGCGTGCGTGAAAGGAATCCGTCTTGACTTCAGCAGTCCAGCGTCCCGCCGTGGTGTTGTTGAGTGGTGGATTGGATTCGGCCACGGTGCTCGCCCTGGCCTTGCGCGAGGGCTACCGGTGCTTTGCCTTGAGCTTCCGCTATGGTCAACGCCATGCGATCGAGGTCGAGCGCGCACGCACGATTGCGTCGCCGCATACACGGGGTTAGGCGGCCAAGAAAACACCCCTCCTGGTTCGGTTGTTGCAGAATTGAAGTTCGCGTTTTGGGTAAGC
>JANNRD010000666.1:0-2375 GCA_031401095.1 Acidobacteriota bacterium | reverse complement strand
CCCACTCAGCGCCAGCCGTCGACATCAGCTTCAAGATCAAGCCGGGATAGAAAGACCCAGAGGCACGCTGGGGGCACCGGCCTCCGCACCTCAGTTCGGTCACGTCCCTCATTCCTGCGGAGAGTTGCGAAGTGGCGGCCTCTCGACCGAAGACCAATGATCATCCGCAAACCACCATTCCTGATTCACCACCTTCCGTCGGTCGGATCGACCAATGACTATCTGAAGGCGCTCGATGATGCGGGCCCGCTGACCGTTGTCGTAGCTGACGAACAGACTGCAGGGCGCGGCCGCCGGGAACGGAGGTGGCATTCGTCGGCAGGCGAGGGCCTGTACTTCTCGCTCCTCCTGCGGCCGCCGCAATCAATGGTGTCGATCCAGATGATCAGCCTTCTCTCCGGGATAGCCGTCGCTGAAGCTCTGGTCGGACTCGGTGTTTCAAATGTCGATATCAAATGGCCCAATGATGTCCTCATCGGTGACCGCAAAGTCTGCGGCATTCTCTCCGAGGGCGCGAGCTCGGGCAGACTGGCGCCACGAGTCATTGTTGGCATCGGAGTCAATCTCAACCACAGCGTGTTCCCGCCTGAACTTTCGGAGGTTGCCACCTCGGTCTTGATAGCAACCGGAAGGACCGCTGACAAGATGGAGTTCCTCGATCAGGTGCTCTGCAGAATTGCCGACTGGTATGAAGTCTGGACTTCGGGAGGCGTGGCGAGCATCATCAGTCGCTGGGAGGAGCTCTCGAGTTATGCGTTTGGCCAACAGGTCAAGGTGACAACCGATGGCGAGGAGTTCAACGGAACCACAAACGGCCTTTCACCGAGCGGGGGCCTTCTCATTCGCGAGAGCAACGGACACCTTCGCAGCGTTCTCGCGGGTGAAGTTAGCCGCATTCGAAAGCAACGGCCGTGACCACGGAAACTTGATCGAATCACGCGAGCGAATCACGCGAGCGAAACAACCGAAGTTGGACAGTTCATCGGGCGCGAGTTAAGATGTAGCCGCTTTCGCCGGGAAGTTGCCGGGAAGTTGCGCCGGGCAGTTGCATGGTTAGCGGGCGCCAGCTGGTGGGATTTTGACCCGATGGCCAGTCATCTCCATCCGTACGTGAAGCAGGCCGACGACAGGCATCGGGCGGGAACACGTTATGCTGTTGGTCATTGATGTTGGCAATACGAATACTGTTCTCGGTGTCTATGATGGGGAACGCCTTGTCGCTCATTGGCGGCTAACGACCGAGCGTAGCCGGACGATAGACGAGTATGGCATTCAGTTCCGCAATCTCGTCCTTCTCGCCGGGATCGAAGCCTCGTCGATCACTGCGGTCGTTATCTCCTCAGTCGTTCCGACACTCAACTACACACTCGAGCAGGTCTCGAATACCTACCTCGGACACGCCCCGATGTTCATCGACGATACGGTCGACATGGAAATGGCGATCCGGTATATCCCGAGCTCAGATGTTGGTGCGGATCGGATCGTCAACAGCGTTGCAGCCATTCACCGCTATGGTGCTCCGTGTATTGTCGTTGACTTCGGAACTGCGACGACCTTCGACGCGGTCAACTCAGAGCGCGAGTATCTTGGTGGAGTAATCACTCCCGGGATCACCATTTCGGCCGAGGCTCTGTTTCTGCGGGCCTCACGTCTCTCTCGCGTTGAAATCAAGCGCCCGGATCGCGTCATTGGTCAAACGACCACCGAGAGTATTCAGTCTGGGCTCTATTACGGGTACATCGGGCTGGTCGATGGGATCCTGAAACGTATGATCGCCGAGTTGGGTCAACGTCCACGAATTATCGCAACGGGCGGGTTGGCAAGACTGATCGGACGTGGATCGAAATACATTGAGAAGATCGACGACAATCTGACGCTCGAGGGACTGCGTTTGATCTATGAGCGCAACCGAGACAAAGCCAAGGTTAACGCCAGGGCTGACGCCAAGGGCTACGATCGATAGCCGATCAGCCGGATGAGTTATTACAACTACTTCACCGAGATCGAGGATGAGTTTGTCAAACGGCGGGGCAGTCATATTCTCGTTTCGCCGCTTGACTGGTCATTGATTGAGACCTGGCGGCAGCTCGGGATTCCCCTTTCGATTGTCCTCCGCGGGATCAACGTCTCTTTCGACACGTACGATCGACTCCCAAAGCGCGGCCGAAAGGTCAATTCCCTCCTCTACTGCCAACAGGAGGTCGAAGCGTTATACCAGCAGTACTGCGAGAGCCGCGTCGGCAGCAGTCAATCTGACGAGGCAGGCGACCAGACGCCGCCCGGAGCTGAGCGGCCACTCGATTCTCCGTTTGGGGCAACCAAGGTCGCCGCCTATCTCGATGCACGCCGCGAGGCATTTTCATCGATCACGAAAG
>JANNRD010000665.1:0-4040 GCA_031401095.1 Acidobacteriota bacterium | reverse complement strand
CGGACATGAGTTCGTTTCTCGAATTGAGCACGACCGGCTGGGGCAAGATCGAGAAAAGGACTTCTGTGGAGGTGCTGTCGGTCGATCACTTTCTTACCACCAACCAGATCGAATCAGTTGACATCCTCAAATCCGATACCCAAGGCTATGATTTTGAGGTGCTCAAAGGCGCCGAACAATCCATGCGGCGGAACAGGATCGGCTTGCTTTACTTCGAGTTTATCTTCTCCGATATGTACAAGAATCTCCCTCAGTTCGACGTGGTGTACCGTCATCTCATTGACCGCGGTTTTCTCCTGGTGTCCATGTACGAAATTTGCCACCAGAACAACCTGGCGAGTTGGGGGGATTCGCTGTGGGTCAACCAGGAATACTATCGTAAGGCCGCAGCCCGGTGGTGACCCGGATGCGGAAAGGCTGAACAAAGATCCACCTTCGCGTTGTGTTGCTTTTAGAACTTCGATTCCCTTCGGCCTTCGTCACCTCGCCGGAGCAGGATTCGGCCGAGCCCGCGGTCGCCGTTCCTTGCTGCCGGCGCTACGTCCGACATTGACCCCCTCCTCCGTCCCGGTCATTCTTTAAAGGTAGAATGAAACTGCGCATTTTTGCCGCGCCATCCTGGTTCCGCACGGGCACCCAATTATGCCCGCTGTTGGCGCCTTGGGCAGCTGAATTCACCGGATCAAGCGGCACGAGCCAGGACGTCTATGCTCGAACGGGCCGGGAGTATTTCATTCGGACCGGGCCGGCGGAGTGCGACCAGTTAGTTTGCCCGACGACCTGGAGAGACGAGCGGGACAACGACCTGGTCGAGCGCCTGAGCCGCGAGGCGAAGACCTGGGGCAAGCCGCTGGTGGTTTTTTGCGAATCGGACATTGAGGCGCCGTTCCCGGTTCCCGGAGTCCTCGCCTTCCGCGGTAGCCTGCGAAGCTCGGCCAGACTTCCAGGCGAATTTCCGGTGCCGGCCTTCATCTCTGACTACATGCAGGGCCTCCCCGCAACCCCGGCCAGGGAGCCGCTCGCCAAAACTGAGCGCCCCATCGTCGGCTTCTGCGGCAAAATTGACACGACGGCTGGTGCGCGATTCCGGATTCAGCACCTGCTTTCGCGGGCCATCTCTTGGGGGTTGCTCTCCCGGCCGCGGCTGGAGCGTGGACTGCGGCGGTGCGGCCTGCGCCTCACGCGCAGCGAAGGAAAAAGGGCGCGCTACCAGGCGCTCGGAGTCGTGTTGCGCTGCCCCCGGATTCAAAGCAATATCCTGTTGCGGGACCATTTTCAGAATGGCACGCTCCGGCTGCCAGAAGCGAAGCAGGCCGCGCACCGGCAGAGCTCGCTGCAGGAATTCTGCGACAATGTGCTGAGTAGTCATTACACTCTATGTCCGCGCGGTGGGGGGAACTGGTCGTTTCGGTTCTACGAGACCCTTTGTCTGGGGCGCGTGCCGGTGTTCATCAACACCGATTGCGTTTTGCCGTATGAATCGCTTATCCATTGGCGCGACTACTGCGTCTGGGTCGAAGGCGATGCTATCGAGCAGACAGCTGAGGCGATCCTGCGCCACTACTACTCCCACAGCCCTGAAAGCTTTGCCCAACTACAGCACCGTTGCCGTGAACTCTGGGTCAAGTTCTTGAGCTTGGACGGCTTTTTTCGCAACTTCCACCGGCATGCCGCGCTGCAGCCGGAGAACCTTGAAGCCTGCGCTCGCTGATGGAAACCCTTCGCGACGGTCGGAAAGTGCTTGCAGATTGTCAGGGCTATTTCGACCCGCCGAATCTTGCGGAATGCCAATCGGTTCTGGAGGCCTTTGACTTCGCGCGGGACGGTTTCTTCATCGACGTGGGCGCCAACGATCCACGGCGCAATTCGCTGACGTTCCCTTTGGAACAATTAGGTTGGACAGGTATCTTGGTGGAGCCACTCAACGCTTGCTACCAAAAGCTCCTGCACGACCGGCCCAGATCGCGCAGTTTCCGTTGCGCCTGTGTCAGTCCGGGTAGGACCGGTCCAGTCACCCTGCACGCACCGGACCCTAGCAGTGTCGTCGCCACCTTAGAGAAAAATGTCGATGATTTCGACATCGAGTACCAGTATGCCGAACGTTGCGAGGCCGTAACGCTCGAGAGTCTGGTCCTGCAGGTCAACCCCGCTCGGATTGACCTGCTTTCAATCGACACGGAGGGAACCGAACTGGAGGTGCTGCTCGGTCTCGACCTAGAGAAGCATCGCCCCCGCCTGATTCTGATCGAGGACAACCTGTATCACCTCGAGAAGCACCGCTACCTTAAGGCTAAAGGATACAGGCTTGTGAAGCGGACAATGCTGAATAATTGGTACGTGCCGGCTCGGACGCCGGACCTTCAGGTCCGCGCTTCGACGGCGGCGCGGCTGCGCTTGTGGAAGCGGGTCCAACCCCTCAGCGCGTTCCTCCGGAGATGGCGGAGACGGCAACGTTTCAAGGGGAAGGTCGGTCAGGGCTGAGCGCGCGGTCTCTGCTGCCGCACCTTCCCGCCCGGAAGTCATTCAACCGCGCCGGCGGTTTCGGCATAAGAAATCAGCGGTTGATTTTGAAGCAGCGGCGCTTCCTTGCCACCAGCGTTTTCGGGGGCGAGAAAATGGCCTCAAAGAAGTTACGCACCCTTTCGATGCTGAAGAACACATTGGGTGTAATCAGCCGCCGTTTTGCGACGGGCTGGGAATTAGGTTTCGTCGCTGCCAGTATCAATGAAAATCCACCTTTATGGCTGTTCTGGTATCAGTGCCAACTTTCGCTGTGTTCCATAGACGCATCCGATGAGGCGCATTGCGTTTCACCAGGAGCCAGCGACCGAACAGACGCTTGCGCCGGGCCGCGAGCGGCGGGGACGGATCCTGGATAATGCGGACAAAGAAATCGTGCAGCCGCCCGCGGTCATAACACGCGTTTGGTTGGTTGTTGTGGAAGTATGGCTCTTTCACATATTGAGCGTAAAGCGCGTCGTTGCTATCCACCTCCGCGACCCGAGCGGCCAGTGCCTCCAGCGAAGGAAAATCATTCGCGTTGATAAAACTCTTCGGGTTAAAATCCTCGACCACGCGCGGATTGCCCCAGTAGATCGGCACACACCGGGCGAGCATCGCCTCGGCGATTTTTTCCGTTGTGTAGCCGGGAACAGATTCGTTCTCGAACGCCATATAAAATTTGTACGGCTTCAGAAACTCTAGCTTGGCTTGCGCGTCATAGGGCACCACGAACCCCACGTTGTTCAAAGCCTTTCCCCCCGCATCCACGCGCTTGTAGCGGGAGAGCAGGTGGAAAAAACGCCCTCGGTGTTCGGTTTTGCGATTCAAATAGCTCGAGAAAAAGCAGCAAAACTTGGTCTTTTGAGGAAACCACTCCTCGGCTTCGTCCGGCGATCGCACCAGGTCCCCGGCTTTTACCCAGGTGGTGTAAAGTGGGAGACGCAGGTGACGCGGGTCGTCCAGCAGGTGATGCGTCATGGCGTAATCACACTCGCGCCAATCGGGCGCATACACCTCGCTGGTCCAGTAGATTTTTTTGCAGGTGTAGAGCCGGTGGAGATTCGAGTTGTGTGAATAGATCAGGAAATCCGGGTCGTCCGTGATCCGCACCGGAAACCGCTCTTGTAGAAGCTTGAAAAAGAAACTATCGGTCTTCGCGTGCGCCTGGCCGAAATCGGTGAAATCAATATTGATGTGTGGCACCGTGGTCAGATCGTTCATTCGGATTATAGCTTAGGAAAAGACCCCCCGGCCTGTCAAAAGGAGAGGTTTGACCTGCGCCGATATCGGCTTAGAAAAGACGGGGCGAACCGCGGGTGTGTGCGGGGCAACACCCGCTGCGCATTGGAAGCAGGAAGAGGTGTCGAGTTAACCGGAAACTCACCGGGCGGCGGGTCTATTGCGGCTGGGCTTCCACCTCAGCCGCGGTCCGGCCTTCATTAGCGCTTGACCGCCCTCGGACCGCCTTGACCTTCTGCAGCTATTGGGGTCTGCTGTTTGCACCATGACTGCCGGAACAGCATTTGAATCTTTCGCAC
>JANNRD010000664.1:0-3116 GCA_031401095.1 Acidobacteriota bacterium | reverse complement strand
AGAGGCTGAGTTTGGATCTGGGTCGCTGAGGATGTGGCAACGGCTCCATTGATCTCAACGGCGAGCCCGTTGCGGATGCGGGGCAGCAAATAGTCGCCTCGCTCGCTCTGATGATGATCCCACACCGCACCGAGGTTGGCTGTTACGTAGAAGCACGTAATATACGATCCGTGCCAGAAGAATATGTAATGTAGTGCTACGTAATCCTTTGATCAGTAGTATGGCGAGCAGCCCAAAGACCCATGCCAACCCTTTTGAGTACGCCCGTGAACTGGGTGCAGGAGAGCTGAGCGAGGGCAAAACTGCGCAGACGCACGAGCCGAAAGACGGGTCTTCCAACTCGTGGTCTGCGGCAACTTGGGTTCCACTTGCGGCTACGGCGCCGCCACGTTCACGACCACATGGTTGCGGGCGATAATCTGCGACACGTCGAGCGCCTGCAGAATGATGTCGAACTGCGCCGGTCCGGCAAACGAGTTACCAGGGCCATAGGGACTCGTCAGGAAACCCTGGAAGAATAAAAATGCGTAATTCTCTGAATTCTGAGTTACTTTCACATTGCCCTGGTCGTCAGCAATGAAGACGAGGCCGGTTCCCTGATCTCGCCACTGGAAACCGGACTTTTGCAATGGGCCACCGGCATCTCTGTTTTCGAGGGTCAAGGTCCTGTAGGCAGTGCCAGGGCCCGGGTCGACGTCGTATAGAAGCTGAAACGTGTGGCTGGTAAGATCATCGGTCGTGGCCCCATAGAGGCCGGTGGCGACCGAGAAAGTGAAGTTCCAAGCCGCTCGGCTTGTATTATTGATGAATGATCCGTTGACCGTGGACTGCGGTCCGGAAGCGACTGCGAAGTTCAGGACGCCATCGGTATAGTCATCGGTCGATGCGATGGTCGGACCCTGCCGATAAAGAACCATCAGTCCGAGTTCAATGCCCTCGGTCACATTTCGCGCAGTCGCAAAGTTAGTGGCGGGTATCCCGCTGCCAGCGAACAGGGTTCCGGGACTGGCTGGATCCTGGGCAGAAATGTCCGGAGCGACGTTGACGGCGAACTCCCAGGTCACGGGCACGGGCACGCATGCGCTGTCGAAGACGTGGTCCGGGCTGCCCGGCACTACGCCGTTGGGTTGTTGAACATCACCGTGAGCCAGATGATCACCCAGTGCATCGGCGCTCACATTTAGGGGCTTATACCCGTTGCCTGTCCTATGGCACAGGTCGACTCTTGTGGCTGTCACGGCGGCAGAAGCGGGTTGCCTTGCTGCGATACCTAGCGCGATGAACGTAGCGGCGAGGCACAGCGTCGCCAGCGTTAATAGTTTTCTAAAGTTCATAGAGTTCTCCTTTGGGATTTTGTGGGAGGTCGATTTGTTTAGCGACCGAATTGCTGGCCAAACAAACTTCAACAACAGGGGTTTAGATCAAGATTCTGATTCAGGAACGATGCGATTCTTCGGTCCAAGGCGCTTTCGCACAAACGTTTCCCCTCTTGCATTGTTGCGATGTGAAAAAACCATTTACGAATTCCGTCGCTTTTTCGAGGTAGACCGTCAGCGCAGGACATTGGACATCCTCACTGCGACAAGCTGGGGGGGGCTGTCGGATTAACTTTGACTCGGCTCAGTCATAGCAAGGACAGTGCCGTGAACGCAAAGACCAGTTTTCTTGAACCTATTGGGGAATCGTGAGCGACTGATGAGCAAATTCGCGCCATTGCCGATGGATCTGAATAGAATTGGGCGATTACTCGCATCTCCTTTTTGAGAGCGCTCCCCGCCGGGCGTACCATTCAAGAAGCGGTACTGTCCAAAACTACAACTTCTGCATGTAGGAGAGGTCTTGGCGAGGTCAAACGCACCGTCAATTCCAGAGAAGCCTTACCGCCACTCACCTTGCAAAGTGAAACCCGCCCAGAAGTAAGGTGCCTGCCAGCGGCGATTCTTCAGCATCTCGAGTTGCGCGGAACGCAACGCGGAAGCGGTTGAATTCCGCTTCCGATTCCCCGCTGCGGATTGTGAACTGGTCCCAGGGAACATCTGGCGATAGAACCTGACCATGAGATCGGCCGTCGCCTGATCATTGACGCGCCAGAGGCTGACGACGACTCGCGGCGCGCCGGCGTACATGAAGCCACGCGTTAATCCAACCAACCCCTCGCCTCGCACGTCCTTGCCCAGACCAGTGCGGCACGCACTCAAGACCACCAGATCCGCGGACAGCTTCAGCTTGTAGATATCCCCAGTACGCAAATACCCATTGCGAGCGTTGCCTCGCTCATCAACCATCGAAAGCACGAGCCCCGAGAGCTCCGGGTGAATCTCGTCAATGATTGCATGACTGGCGAAATGGACTATACGGTAGTCTTTCAGCACGTCGCTCATCGCCGTCTCGCGGCTCGCGTCAAAGTCCAACGCCTGAAAACTCGCTCCACCCGCTCTCGACGTGATCTGTTCGGCTTCCCATCTCGTCGAAAACAAGCGCGGCATGCTCTGACTCGTGACAGGTTCATTGAGATCGTCGAAGGCCCTTTCGAGATCAGCCTTGATCTTCGGAGATGCCGGCAACCGGCCAACAGCAGGCGTGACGCTTGCCACATGCTTGTCTCGCAGACGCGGGTCGTCCGCAGTAAAGACCGGATCGGCGAGCACTGCCACAGCCTTGGATGCAGGCCTGCTTCGCGCTTGCTCTTCACGCAGCAACGTCAGGACGGAAGCCGAAGGAAGTGTGACGATCTCATGATCGACGACCAGCGGACGGTAGGTGCGCGCCCGCGGTCTCGGCAACGCCGCAAATGGAATGAACTGCAGGGCCCCTTCGGCAACAATCACCAACCGCTTCGCTCCCAACTCAGTGGCGACCGGGCCAAGGACCGTCTCACTCAACCTGGCGGACGCTACCTTGTAGTCCATGTCTGCCTTGGCGACGCGCACAGCGAATCGCGCCGCGGTTTCTCCTTTTAGATGGCGGTTGCGTGACGTCAGCAAGTCGTAGGCAATTCGAGCGGTCTTTTCGATCACTGACCGCTTCGGCAATTGGTAGCTGGTAATTGTCGCGGGAGTAACCGCCCACAGATAGCTGTGTTCGTCGCCAAGCGAGTACTCGAGCAGAAGCGTGCC
>JANNRD010000663.1:0-6065 GCA_031401095.1 Acidobacteriota bacterium | reverse complement strand
TCGAGAGCAAGGTGGGCAAGAAGACCAGATTGCTTGCGATCGGTGCGGCCTCCAATGCACTCGGCACGATCAATGACATCGAACGCGCGGTGAGTCTGGCGCACTCAGTCGGAGCTCTGGTCTTCATTGATGCGGTGCACTACGCTGCGCACGCGGTGATCGATGTGCAGAGACTGGATTGCGATTTCCTCGCCTGCTCGGCCTACAAGTTCTATGGTCCTCATATCGGCGTTCTCTACGGTCGACATGAGTTGCTGAGGGAGATCGAAATCCCAAAGCTCCGTCCGTCGCCGGATACTGCACCTGAGCGACTCGAGACCGGAACTCAGAACCACGAAGGGATAGCTGGCGCGGCGGCGGCAGTAGATTTTCTCGCCTCTCTGTCACCGGCGAAAAATGGTGAGTCGCGGCGGGCTCGATTGAAGAAGACGATGGGCGAGCTTCACGCGAATGGTGAATCCCTCTTTGCCGAGCTTTGGCGAGGCTTGAGTGAAACGCGCAGAGTGAGGGTCTTCGGTTCGCCACCAGGAACGCATCGGACGCCCACCGTTTCATTTGTCATCGATGGATTACCCGCCGCTGAGGTTGCCTCGGCCTTAGCCGAGCGTGGCATCTTCGTCTCGCATGGAAACTTCTATGCTCAGACGGTTGCTGAGCGTCTCGGCTACGCTGATGAAGGACTGGTGCGTGCCGGGTGCGCCTGCTATACGACACAAGATGAAGTGGCGCGTCTGGTTTCCGCCGTGCGTCAGCTTGCAAGCTAAGACAGAAGACTCACGCGAAAAGCGCGAAGAACGCGAAAATACGCGAATGGGACTAAGGGTCAAAACGATGCGTTGGGGGGTAAGCACCTAACGACCATCCAGATCTTGGATCTTCGCGTCCGTTCGCGTTCTTCGCGTCTTCGCGTGAGTCCTCTGCCCTTGCGCGTGAGCCACCGCACCCAAAGAGTCTCTTCTCCGCCAAACCAAGCGACCACGTAACTCCTTTTTCATTTGACTTTAGACGCCTAAGAAAGCCTAATAAATGGTTCGCATCTGTGCGGGAGCTGTGCCTTGGTGGCGTCGCGACCCGAGGTTGGTTTTATGGATTACAGCTTTGAGCTCTTGAAAAAGTACGCCAGTGTTCTGACCGGCGGAGTAACTTCGCCCGTCGTGCTCAATCTTCTCATCACTTCAGTCTGCGACATGCGCTGCGTCCACTGCTTCTTTACCGAGGAGCTTGACGACAAGCCCCGCAAGAAGTTGCAGATGACGACTGAGCAGATCGTCCGCATCAGCGAGACACTCGGCGGAAAGCTCCCGGTCCTGATCGTCGCAGGTGGTGAACCATTCACCCGCAAGGACCTGCCTCAGGTGGCGCGAGCGTTCTACGAGAATAATGAACTCGAGTCGATCTACCTCATGTCAAATGGGCAGATCCAGAAGCGCATCATCCCCGACGTGACCCGCATCCTTGAGGAATGTCCAAAGCTCAACGTCACAGTCGCGCTCGGAATCGATGGTTTGCAGGAGGAGCACGAGAAGATCAGACAGAAGCCTGGTAGTTGGGGTATCGCGATCGACACTGCGCACAAGTTGCAGGAGATCAAGCGCGACAACCCACGTCTCGATATCCAGACATGCACCTGTTTCATGAATTCGAATCAAGCTCGCATCTTCGAGTGGTACGATTTCCTTCGCTATGAGCTGAAGCCCGACAAGATCAACTTCAACTACATTCGCCCGCCTTCGGCAGTGCCGGAAGAGCTGAACATCGATCTCGCCCGCTATCGACGCCTCTCGCAGATGATCGATGATGACTCGCGGCACGGCGCGATCAAGAACCACTACGCTGGCGATGGCGGTTATTTTAAGGCTGCGATCGACATTTACATGCACGAGTTGATCGCGAGAACCGAGGAGCAACAGAAAGCGCAACTTCGCTGTTTTGCTGGCACGACGGGTGGCGTCATCTATGACGAGGGGACCGTTTCAAGCTGCGAGAACCTGACGCCGGTGGGTAACCTGCGCGATTATGGGTGGGACTTCCGGGCGCTGTGGAATTCTCCTGAATTGAAGGTACGGCGCGCACATGTCAAGGACGGCTGTTTCTGTACTCACGAGTCCAACTGTTACTATCCGTCGCTTGCCTTTAATCCTAAGCATCTGGTCCAGATCAAGAAGCTTGAATGGCAGATGAAGAGGGCCGATGGGATTGAAGCTGCGCCGCGCGTCAACGTCTGATTCGACAAAGACTATGGCTTCAGAGAACTCGAAACACTTTCTGATCATCACTTCAGACACGGGCGGGGGTCATAGTAGTGCTGCGGCCGCAATAGCGGAAGGGCTAAAGCGCTTTCAGCGGTACGATTGCCTCGTCAATGTAGCCCGCGCGATTGAAGAATCTCACCTCCTCGCCCAAAAGCTGACAGATCTCTATAACTACCTTCTGCGATATCACCAGCCGCTCATGCGTTACTACTATTGGGCGATTGAGCGCTTTCGTCCGAACGAATCGAATTTGCTCTATCGCATGACCTCGAAGTACGCGCGGCAGCTTTTTGAGCGGTACTGTCCGCAGCTTGTGATTTCCGTCCATCCGATGACTCAGCATTTCCTGGCTCGGGTTTTGCGCGATCTTGGGTTGCTGGACAGGATCCCGCTGGTGACCGTCGTGACAGATCCATGTTATGGGTTCTGGCGAGGCTGGGCTTGCGAAGACGTCAGTCTCTATCTGGTTGCCACCGAAGACGCTGAGCGGCAACTGATCGATTACGGGGTTCCTGCCGAGAAGATCAGGATTTGTGGAATTCCGATTCATCCGAAGTTTCAGGGTGCGAGTGAGGAAGAGCAAGTAGAGGCGAGACTGGAGCTCGGGTTGGATCCGGAGCGGTTCACCATCTTCGTCAACGCCGGTTGGGTTGGTGGCGGAAATATTCCGCGGATTTTCTCCGAGATGGTGCGCCAGGGGGATGACCTGCGAGATGCTCAGGCGATCTTTGTCGCTGGTCGAAACGAAGGATTGCGACGCCAGGTAACTGCGATGGCGTCCAGGGCGCGGTTTCCGACAAAGGTGATTGGGTATTCGGATGCCATGGAGCGTGTCATGCGGGCAGCGGATGTCATGGTCTCGAAGCTGGGTGGGCTGACGACCTTTGAAGCGCTTGCCTCCCGTCTTCCGATCATTGCTGACGCGACGACGGCACCAATGCCACAGGAATCAAACACAGCTGGTTTGATCGTCAGGCATGAGGCCGGTGTGCTGCTCAAGCGGGCTGTTGAGATAGTTCCCGTCATTCGCCGGCTGATTTCCGACCCGGCTGAACATGCGGCCATGCGACTTGCAGCAGCGCGGCTGGCTGTTCCCGATGCGACTCGACGTGTCGTCGACGAACTGGTTCGCAAGCTGGATGAAGCGGCCAGTCTTACCCCGCATGTGCTCTACCCAGATCGAATGAGTCGATAGGGTCAGACAGAACGACTGAAATCAAATATGGGCTTATTGGACGGAAAGAAGGCAATTATCAGCGGTGGCTCGCGCGGCATTGGCCGGGCTTTGTGTGAGGTCTTTGCGCGTGAGGGTGCTGATATCGCATTTAACTACAACGTCAGTGACGAGCGCGCGGCGGCGACCGTCGATCGGATCGAGTCATTTGGGAGGCATGGCAAGGCATTCAAGGTCTCCGTCACCGATCGTCCCGGGATCAACAAGATGGTGCGTCAGGTAATCGCTGAGTTTGGGAAGATCGATATTCTTGTCAATAATGCTGCCATCAACCGCGGCGACAACTTTGCAACGATGACGGAACGCGCTTGGGATGAAGTGATCGAGACGAATGTCAACGGTCTGTTTAATGTTACCAAGCCGGTCTTCAAGCAGATGTTGAGACAGCGGTCGGGGAACATTCTCAACCTGAGCAGTATCGGTGCTCTGCGCGCATTGCCGACGGCAGTGCACTATGCGACTTCGAAAGCTGCGGTGATTGGATTTACAAAATGTCTATCGCGTGAAGCAGCTCCGTTTGGAGTGACCGTCAATGCGATCGCGGCGGGCATCTTCGATACGGATCTGTCCGATGCGCTCCCTGAGAGGCTGCTTGAGATGCACAAGCTCTGGTGTGCCAAGGGACGTCGCGGTCACCCGGAAGAACTGGCGGAGTTCGCGGCTTTCCTCGTCTCGGATAAGAACAGCTACATGATTGGTGAAGTCATCACGATCGACGGTGGAAGTATCACCTAACACTTCAGCCGTCGCCAAGGTAGACGAAGCGAAAAATAAAGAGAGCCGCGAGTACATAGACCAACGGACTCGCTTCGCGCCATCGGCCGGTCAACACCTTTAGTAGTGGATACAGGATGAACCCGAGAGCGAGGCCATTCGCGATCGAGAAGGTGAGTGGCATGGCAAGCATGGTCAGAAACGCCGGAATCCCCTCTGTCAGATCCGCCCAGTTGATCTCCTGCGTCGCGTGAATCATGAGCACACCGACGATCATCAACGCCGGCGCCGTCGCGATCGCCGGGACCGCTCCTACCAATGGCGAAAAGAATGTCGCCAGCAGAAAAAGGATCGCGACGACAACTGCGGTCAACCCGGTTCGCCCGCCCTCAGTAATGCCTGTCGCGCTTTCGACATAGGCTGTCACGGTCGAAGTGCCAAGCAAGGCTCCGAAAACTGTCGCGACGGCGTCCGAAAAGAGCGCCCGATTGATTCGCGGAAGCCGCCCTTGTGCGGTCAGCATTCCTGCCTGACGTCCAAGGCCCATGAGCGAACCGATCGTGTCGAACATATCGACGAAGAGAAAAACAAAGATCACGTCAAAGAGGCCGAGCCGCAACGCACCTCGAAGGTCTAATTGCAGTACGGTCGATTGCCAATCGGGCTTTTGCAGAATCGAAGCTGGTCGCTCGGTCAAACCAAGGACTATCGCTGCCACCGTGACGACAACGATGCCGACGATCATCGCACCCTTGAAACCACGCGCCATGAGCGCCCCGGTCAGCACCAGCCCCAGCAAAGCAAGAGCCACGGGCAGTGATGTCACATCTCCAAGTTTGACCAAGGTCGAGGGCGAAGCGGCGATCAGGCCCGCGTTCTTGAGTCCAATGAAAGCAATGAAGAGACCGATGCCCGCCGCAACCGCAGTCTTCAGCGTCAGCGGAATGGCATCGACAATCAGCGCCCGCACTCGCACAAGCGTCAGCACCACAAAGACCAACCCGGAAATAAAGACGGCCCCGAGCGCGACGTGCCAGTCGTACTTCATCGAGAGCACGACGGTGTAGGCGAAATAGGCGTTGATGCCCATTCCAGGCGCAAGAGCAAATGGGTAGTTGGTGAGCAACCCCATGAGCAGGGTGCCAATCGCTGCCGAGACACAAGTCGCAAAGAGGGCACCCGAGAAGGGAACTCCCGCATCACTAAGGATGGTTGGATTGACGACGATGATATAGGCCATCGTCAGAAAGGTTGTCACGCCGGCATTGATCTCGGTCTTTACGGAGGAGCCGCGTTCGGTGATGCTGAAGAAGTGATCGAGTCTGCTGGTGATCAACGGTTTCTCGTAAGGTGACGAGCGGCGCGATTTGCCAGATTGCGCTACTTCATCCACTCAAACAGGCGATAGTGCTCTCCATTCATGCCTAGTCTGGTATAGACCTCCTGCGCGGAGCTGTTACGCAGGTCGACATAAAGACGGATGCCGCAGATCTGCGGATTCTCGTTCGCCAGCGCTTGCAAATAAGCGTAGAGCCCGGCGTAGATGCCTTGTCGTCTCCCTCCTGGTGCAACATAGACGCTCTGGATCCACCAGACGAGACCGTTCCGCCAGTCGCTCCACTCGTGAGTGATCAAGGTTGAGGCAACGACGCCATCCTCGCCTTCAGCAACGAAGTACTCCCCAAGAGCAGGGTTCTCAAAAACAGCCCTCACTCCACGAGAGCATGTCTCTCGATCGAGCGTCAGGTCCTCTGTCTCGAGGGCCATGGCGATCTGGAAGTCAACAATCACGTCCGCCTCATCAGGTCGTGCGCGACGGTATTTGACAACGGACATAGAGTGCTTCCTCTCGATCATGCTGGTGG
>JANNRD010000662.1:0-10486 GCA_031401095.1 Acidobacteriota bacterium | reverse complement strand
GAAAGATGTCAGCCATGGTCGGACTCAGTCGGAGCCGTCCTTGCTATTTCTACAATGATTGCGGGTTCATTGCGGCCCGCGAGGGAGTGTACGATAGCCGCTAACCTCGACTCCCAGTATAAATCAATACGCCGACAACGTGTCCCTGTCGGACGCCGGGGTCCTGCGTATTGAAGACAAGAGAGAAAGTGATCGAGGTTCTATTTGCGCAAATACTTATTGAAAAATTCGAGCGTGCGCGTCCACGCCAGCTGGGCGGCGGCTTCGTCATAACGTGGCGTCGTGTCGTTATGAAAGCCGTGCTGCTTACCTTCATACATGTGAACCGTGTAGACCTTGTTGTTAGCCTTCAGCGCCGCCTCATAAGCCGCGATGCCTGCATTTATTCCCTGGTCATTGCCTGCGTAATGTAACAACAGCGGCGCAGTAATTTTGGCGGCATCGTCTGCGGCAACCTGACGGCCATAAAAAGGAGCGCCAGCGCTTAGGTCACTGCCAAGTTTGACGGCCAACTGATTAACCATCCCGCCGCCAAAGCAAAAGCCGACAGCGCCGAGTTTGCCGTTTGAATCGGAACGCGCTTTGAGCCATTTCGCCGCCGCGACGAAATCCTCGGTCATCTTGGGGCCATTCACCGTGCGAAAGGCCGCCGCACCTTTCTCGTCGTTGCCTGGATAACCGCCGACTGACGTCAATCCATCGGGTGCAAAGGCGACGAAATTCGCGAGTGCGAAGCGGCGTGCGACATCCTCAATATAGGGATTCAAGCCACGATTCTCGTGAATGACAAGTACTACGGGCAGCTTTCTCCCTTTTGCCGGGCGCGCAAGGTAGCCTTTGATCGTGCCGTTGCCCGCGGGTGATTGCACAATTTCGTAACCGACTTTGATGCGTTTGTCGTCTGCGGGCACTTGTTGCGCCCAGGCGTAATTCGGCTTGAGGCCTTCGTAAATCGCCATCGCCGTCAGGCCGCCCGTCGCGAAGCGTCGAGCGCGACTGAGGAAGCTGCGGCGCGAGATGTCACCGTGTTGATATTCGTGAAACAGGTCTAACAATTCCTGCGGGTAATCGGAAGCTTCTTTTCGTTCCATTGGTTCTCCTTGGATGGGATTTGACGAAGGAGGAGCGCATGCTCATCCTTCGTCCCAGTTGCCGCGCTGGAGACAACGACAATACGGTTTTGCAATCAGCTCATCTGTCAGGGTGACCAGTCAGTATCACACTTTTCGAGGCTTCTTTGAAGGAAGGCCTGATCGGTTGAGTCGATGTCGTGCGATTTGGCAAACTCGCAGCCTTAGGCCCGGTCAACGCGGACATTGCAGGAGGGGTTGCAGGGCGTCACCTTGACATGCTCGAGCGGTGGATGGCAAAATCCGGATTCGTCTTTGGCGCCCGTAGCTCAGTTGGATAGAGCGTTTGGCTACGAACCAAAAGGTCGCACGTTCGAGTCGTGCCGGGCGCATTACCTCCTTCAGATTCATGGATCGCAGGTTGTCAGACCTTTACAGAAAGCCCGTCTCAATCGATTCCTACCTCACCTTCCTGACCGAGTTAGCCGCTGGACGGCTCATCTTCCAAGAACAACATCGATTCCGGAAAAGATCAGTTCGAGCTTCGCGTGGGGAAGCTTGCCCACTCGCTCCGTGAGAAGATGCTTGTCAAGGGTGACGATTTGAGACACGTTTGCAACCGAGTCCCTGGAAAGTCCGGTAAGGCGGGCCGGGAGCGAGACGTTTCCTGGGGCAGCTCCCCATCGAAGGTTGCTCGTGAGAGGCACGCACACTACAGTAGCGATGCGGCTCCGGTTTAGGGCGTCCCCTTGGACAACGACCACTGGCCTTCGGAAACCAGGCCCTGAGCCTGTCGGCGACGGGAGATCTGCCCACCAGACTTCGCCTTTTCCAATTACCACTCGCTTCGCTCCAGAACACGACGGGAAGCCGACGAGACAAACTGGTCTACGGCGCCGCCAACCTCCGCACAGACCCCGTTCATTGCGTCGGTCACATCCTCAGGTGCGTGCCGCGCCAAATACTCCTTAAGGGCATCGCTGAACAGCTGGCTCCGCGACTTTTTGGTGCGGCGTGCAAACCGCTCTGCTTCTGCAAACACCTCATCTGGAATTGAAATCGCTGTTTTCATACCGTGAGTATAACCGCGAGCACCGATTCCGATCAAGGTTCGAATGGCTGTCAGGCCAACGCCCCATTAGTGGTAGTCAGTGACTTCGACTTTGTCGGCATAGCCATCCTCCCACCGAAAACAGATCCGGAATTGATCGTTGATGCGAATACCGTGCTGCCCCGCGCGGTCGCCCCTCAGGTGTTCCATTCGGTTCCCGGGAGGCACGCTCAACTCTCGCAGGTCACGAACCCTGTTGAGCTGGGTCAACTTGCGGCGCACAATAAATTGCTGCGCGGAGGGAGCAGTCTTATACTCTATCGGGATCAGAGAAGGCGCAGATCCACCATCATGGCAACGGTGATCTGGCCACCAGTGACTTGTTTAGGGCGAGATTCGGAAGGCGATCGTCGAAGCGGATCTTGTCGATTGCATGGTCGCGCTGCCGGGACAGCTCTTCTATTCGACACAGATACCAGTGTGTCTCTGGTTTTTGGCTCGCGACAAGCGGAATGGCCGGTTTCGTGACCGACGTGGTGAGACGCTCTTTATCGATGCGCGGAAGATGGGAACGCTTGTGGACCGGGTTCACAGAGAGCTGACGGATGCGGATGTAGCCAGGATCGCGGGTGCCTACCACGGCTGGCGGGGAGACAAGGATGCGGCGAAGTACGAGGACGTCGCGGGGTTCTGTAAGGCAACGACCGTAGAAGAGATTCGCAAGCACGGCCACGTGTTGACACCGGGAAGATATGTCGGGGCGGAGGCTGTGGAGGATGACGGTGAGCCTTTTGAGGAGAAGATGAAGCGGCTGACTGCGACGCTGCGCGAGCAGCAGACCGAGGCGGCGAAACTCGATGCCGCCATCGCCAAGAACCTGAAGGAGCTGGGGTATGGCGGGTAAGTGGCGCACCGCGACCGTGGCCGACCTTCAGCGCGAGGGAATTCTGCTCGTTGAAGACGGAAACCATGGCGAGTATCGCCCGCGGCCCGATGAGTTCGTCGAGAGTGGCGTCGCATTCGTTCGGGCAGCAGATATGGACAAGGGCCGCGTGCTCTTTCAATCGGCGGCGAAGATCAACGAGCGCGCGCGGCAGCGAATCACGAAGGGCATCGGTGCCCCAGGCGACGTCCTGCTCTCGCACAAGGGTACAGTCGGGAAAGTCGCACTAGTTCCCGAGGACGCCCCGAGATTTGTGTGCAGCCCTCAGACGACGTTCTGGCGGACACGCGACGAGCAGCGTCTGGATCGAAAGTACTTGCACGCGTTCCTCAGGTCGCCGGCATTCCATGCTCAACTTGCAACTCGGGCAGGCGAGACGGACATGGCTCCTTACGTGAGTCTCACCTCACAGCGAGGCTTTTCCGTCACACTGCCACCGCTCGACACCCAACGCGCCATCGCCCACATCCTCGGCGCGTTGGACGACAAGATCGAGCTGAACCGCCGGATGAACGAGACGCTGGAGGCGATGGCGCGGGCGCTTTTCAAGTCGTGGTTCGTGGACTTCGACCCCGTCCGCGCCAAGGCTGACGGCCGTAACCCCGGCCTCCCAAAGGCCATCGCGGACTTCTTCCCCGCGCGCCTTGTCGACTCCGAGCTCGGCGAGATTCCGGAGGGGTGGGAGGTACTGCCATTTACAGACACGGTCGAGGTGATTAGTGGGGGAACGCCAAAGACGACTGTTGCTGAGTACTGGGACGGTAACATCCCGTGGTTCTCGGTTGTTGACGCACCCGCTAACTCAGACGTGTGGGTGATCGACACAGAGAAGTCGATCACGCGCGCCGGAGTGGAGAACTCAGCAACAAGACTCCTGCCAGTCGGTACGACCATTATCTCCGCTCGCGGGACGGTCGGCAGAATCGCGCTGGTTGGAACGCCGATGGCGATGAATCAGTCTTGCTATGGACTGGGAGGCAAGACTGGATCAACTGGGCTCTTCAACTATTTCGCCACGGGCGAGTTGGTTGCAATCCTTCAACAGCACGCTCACGGATCGGTCTTCGACACCATCACTCGGGACACCCTCTCTGGTGTCCTTGTAGCGAAACCGTCTACGGAAGCCGTCGATGCGTTCGAGAGGCACGTCGGACACGTCTTGCGGCGGATACTCACCAACCTCCATGAATCTCGCACCCTCTCCGAACTGCGCGACACGCTACTGCCGCAACTCATATCCGGTGATCTAAGGGTTAAGGGTGTGGAGCGCCTGAAGGCGAGTGAGGTCTAGAGAGGGGGCTGTTCACGTGATTCACGACATTCAGCTTCTCCTGGATAACTACGCACGTTGGCTGAAGGACAAGACGGTCCTACGTCAGATCGATGACTGGGTCGAGATCACGACGCCTTACCTGGATCGACACAATGACAGTCTCCAGATCTACGCCAAAAGAACCAACGGTGGTTATGTGCTTACCGACGACGGTTACACAATCAACGATCTGGAGCAGTCAGGGTGTAAGCTCGAGAGCCGGAAGAGACACGACCTACTGAAGATGACGCTCAATGGATTCGGCGTGCAGATGGATGGCAACTCTCTACAGGTTCACGCATCCACGGAGAATTTTCCGCTGCGCAAGCACAACCTGGTTCAGGCGATGCTGGCTGTAAACGATATGTTCTACCTTGCTGTGCCGTTGGTGGTGAGTCTCTTTTACGAGGATGTCGTCGCCTGGCTTGACGTTCACGAGGTTAGGTACACGCCGAAGGTGAAGTTCACTGGCAAGATGGGCTACGATCATCTGTTCGACATCGTGATCCCGAAGTCACGACAACAACCGGAGCGCATCCTGCAGGCTATCAATCGCCCAAGCCGAGACACAGCCGAGAGATTTGTCATGTCCTGGATCGACACCAGGGAGGTGCGTGCCCAGGAGTCAAAAGCGTACGCAATGCTGAATGATGCCGAGCAATCAGTTTCGCCGACTGTCCTCGACGCCTTGCGAAGTTACGATGTGCGCCCCATTCCCTGGAGCGAGCGTGACAATGTCCGTGAGGAGCTCGCGGCGTGACCGGGGAGCAATGCGTTCACCCGAATCGATGGTGGATGACGCCTTCCTCAGTTAGACCGTCCTCCCCGGCTCCGAGACTGAGGCTTTTCGCCGGTTTCTTGCGATCAGCCGACCGCCAACCTAGCGATTAGCCGCTATCTAAGTTAGCGATCAGCCGCTCCTCCACCTTGCGATCAGCCGGAAGGCAGAGCTATGATGGCGTATGCCGCGCACCCGAATCTATCCACGCCATCTGGCTCCCAGACTCCGAGAGGCATTGGCCGACACGCCGGCGGTGCTGCTCCACGGCCCGCGGCAGTGCGGCAAAACCACGCTGGCGCGCGCTGTCGGCGAGCGACGCGGCTACCGCTACTTCACCTTCGACGACGAGCCGCTGCGCCGCGCGGCGGAGCAGGACCCCGTTGGCTTTGTGGACGGTCTACCCGAACGGACGATCCTGGACGAGGTGCAGCGCGTCCCCGAGCTCTTCACTTCGATTAAGGAGGCGATCGACCGCCGGCGAAAACCGGGGCGCTTCATTCTGACCGGCTCAGCGAATGTGCTGCTCGTACCCAGGCTCGCGGATTCGCTGGCTGGCCGCATGGGCATCCTGAGATTGCATCCGCTTGCGCAGTGCGAGCTGTCCCGCAAGTCCCCGCGGTTTCTTGATGACCTTTTCAACGGCGGCTTTCGCACGCGCACTGCCGAGCGACTTGGACCGGAGCTTGCCGCACGCATCGTCGATGGCGGATTCCCGGCGGCGCTGGCGCTCCGCTCATCCACCCGCCGCTCTGCCTGGTACCGCGACTATGTCGAAACGCTGGTGCAACGCGACGTGCGAGATCTCACGCGGATACGCTCGCTCGATGCGCTGCCCAGGTTGCTTGCGCTAGCGGCGGGTCACACCGCGCAGCTGATTAATGTCACGGACCTGGCCGGACCATTTCAGCTCACCCGCCAGACGATCCACGACTACGTCACCGTGCTGGAGCGCGTGTTCCTGCTTGAGCGGCTTCAGCCCTGGCACAGCAACCGGCTGAGCCGACTGGTGAAGACTCCCAAGCTGCACGTCGGCGACACCGGCGTGGCCTGCGCGCTGCTCGGTCAGGACGCGAAGTCCTTGCACGCCGACCGTGCGGCGCTGGGTCCGCTGCTCGAGACGTTCGTCCTGCAGGAACTCAAGCGCCAGGCGAGTTGGCGTCCACTGCCGATCGGCTTCTACCATTTTCGAGACCGTGATGGCGTCGAGGTGGACATCGTGATGGAGCAGGGCGCAGGGATCGTTGCCGGGGTCGAGGTCAAGGCGGCTGCGACCGTCTCGATGGCGGATTTCCGTGGCCTGCGCAAGCTGAAAGAGGCCGCGGGCAAGCGCTTCGCCGGCGGTGTGGTGCTTTACGACGGCGAGGCGAGCGCGAGTTTCGGCGATGGGATGCACGCGGTTCCGATACGGGCGCTGTGGGAACCGCTATGACAACTGCATTCACCGAATCGATTGTCGAAGACGCCGCCCTGGCGTGGCTGGAGAGCACTGGCTGCCCGGTCGCGCACGGTCCGGGCATGACGCTGGATGCCCGCCACCGTTATGCGACTTTGAGCGGCTTGATCCGCGCGACATCGTCCTTGATGGCCTGGGCGGCGTCCCAAAGATCAACGGCCCGCTGGGCGTTGAGCCAGAACTCCGCCGAGTTTCCGAACAACCGGGACAAGCGAAGGGCCATCTCCGGGCTCACTGCGCGCCGACCCCGCAACAGGTCGTTGATCGACTGGCGGGACACACCGACGGCCTCAGCCAATCCCGCTACGGTCAGCCTGTAGTCCGGAAGAAAATCCTCTCGCAGCATCTCGCCAGGATGAGTCGGCCGGCGTTTCAGCTGCCGGGTGTTGGGAATGCTCATAATCGATCCTTAGTGATAGTCGCACACTTCAACATCATAGGCGTCGCCATCGACGAACTGGAAGCAGACGCGCCATTGGTCATTCACCGCAATGGCGTGCTGGCCCAGGCGCTCGCCTTTGAGCGCATGCAGCCGGTTGCCGGGCGGTGTACGCAGATCTTCAAGGCAAGTCGCGAGGTCTACATACTCCAGCTTCCGCACGGCTCGCCAGACCACGTCGGGCGGTAATCCGCGCGCTACTCCATTCGCGAACAACTCGGACGTCCGTTTGTCCGCGAAGGTCTTGATCATACTTAGAAAGTAGTGTGTCACGTGACACATGTCAAATGAATGGACTCAACTCAGTGCCATGATCGAGCAACTATCCAGCTGAGTTCGCGCGAGGTAGCGCTTAGGAGGCCGCCGAACTAAGATGTCGTTTCCACAGACTGTGAGATCCGCTATGACAAGCGCGTTCACCGAATCCATTGTCGAAGACGCCGCCCTCGCGTGGCTTCAGAGCACCGGCTGGCAGGTCGCGCACGGTCCGGACATCGCGCCGGATATGCCCGCGGCCGAGCGCCACGACTATGCCGAAGTCGTACTAACCGAACGGCTACGCAATGCACTCGCGCGGCTCAACCCTGGTCTACCCGCCGCGGCCCTCGAAGACGCCTTCCGCAAGATCACGCGCAGCGACGCGCCTTCGCTCATCGAGCGCAACCACCTTCTTCACCGAATGCTGGTTGATGGCGTCACCGTCGAATATCGCCGCGCTGACGGCTCGATCGCGGGCAGTCAGGCTCAGGTCATCGACTTCGACAACCCCGATAACAACGATTGGCTCGCAGTCAACCAGTTCACCGTAGCCGAAGGGCAGCACACACGCAGACCCGACGTCGTCCTTTTCGTCAATGGTCTTGCACTTGCGGTCATCGAACTCAAGAACGCCGCCGATGAAAACGCGACTGTGTGGACCGCGTACCACCAACTCCAGACCTATCAGGCGCAGATCCCAGCACTCTTCGCCATCAACGCCGCCCTCGTGGTCTCGGACGGTGTCCAGGCCCGCATCGGGACGCTCGCTGCCGGTAAGGAGTGGTTCAAACCATGGCGCACGATCGGTGGGACCGAAGTCGCGGGAGCAAGGGTAGCCGAGTTGCAGGTTCTGCTTGAAGGCGCGTTCGAGCGGCGTCGCTTCCTCGATCTTCTTCGATATTTTCTTGTCTTTGAGCAGGACAGCGAGGGAGGGCTTAGCAAGAAGCTGGCGGGCTACCATCAATTTCACGCGGTCAACATCGCGTTGGAGCAGACGTTGCGAGCCGCCTCACCCGACCACATCAAGGGCGACCGAAGAGTAGGCGTTGTCTGGCACACACAAGGCTCCGGCAAGAGCCTGACTATGGTCTTCTACGCTGGTCGAGTGATCCTGCACCCGGCAATGGCGAACCCGACAATCGTGGTGCTAACCGATCGAAATGATCTCGATGACCAGCTTTTTGGCACCTTCGCGCGGTGTCGCGATCTCCTTCGACAGGCTCCGGTTCAGGCAGCCGATCGCGCTGACCTCCGCGCAAAACTCTCCGTAGCATCCGGCGGCGTCGTGTTCACTACCATTCAGAAGTTCCTTCCAGGAGAGAAGGGTGATCGCTACCCCGTGCTCTCGGACCGCCGTAACATCGTCGTCATTGCCGACGAGGCGCATCGCAGCCAGTACGATTTCATTGATGGCTTTGCGCGCCACATGCGGGATGCGCTGCCCAATGCTTCGTTTATCGCGTTCACGGGCACGCCGATTCAGAAGGCCGATGCGAATACCCGCGCGGTGTTTGGCGACTATATCAGTGTCTACGATATCCAGCGCGCGGTAGTTGATGGCGCGACGGTGCCGATCTACTACGAGAGCCGCCTTGCAAGACTGGCGATCAAGGAGTCAGAGCGACCGACGATCGATTCCGACTTCGAGGAGGTGACGGAAGGTGAAGAGATCGAAAGCAAGGATCAGCTTCGCAGCAAATGGGCAAGGCTCGAGGCTGTTGTTGGCGCAGAGAGTCGCATCAAGCTCATCGCGCGCGATCTTGTAGAGCACTTCGAGAATCGGCTCTCGACTATGGATGGCAAAGGGATGGTCGTCTGCATGAGCAGGCGAATCTGTGTCGACCTTTATCGTGAGATCGCCGCGCTACGGCCAGAGTGGCACCACGAGGACGACGAGAATGGTTCGATGAAGGTGGTCATGACGGGCTCGGCCTCTGACCCGTTGGATTGGCAGACGCACATTCGCAACAAGGCACGCCGGGAGAATCTGGCGCAGCGGTTCAGAGATCCGGGTGATCCATTTCAGTTAGTCATCGTTCGGGATATGTGGCTGACCGGGTTCGATGCGCCGAGCCTTCACACGATGTACGTAGACAAACCCATGCGCGGGCACGGGCTGATGCAGGCGATCGCGCGTGTGAATCGAGTGTTCAAGGATAAGCCCGGCGGATTGGTCGTTGACTATCTCGGACTGGCAGAGGAGCTGAGAAGTGCTCTGGCCGTCTACACCGAAAGCGGCGGGACGGGCGAGACGGTGCTGGATCAGGAAGCTGCGGTGGCGCTCATGATGGAGAAGTGCGAAGTCTGTCGAGGGCTGTTGCACGGATTCGACTGGTCGCGCTGGTTGAGGGGCGCTGCGCACGAAAGGCTATCGGTATTGCCGTCGGCACAGGAGCACATTCTGGCGCAGGAGGACGGCAAGAATCGGATGCTTCGCGCGGTGACTGAGCTCTCGCAGGCATTCGCGCTGGCGATACCGCACGACAAGGCTATTGGGATTCGTGACGAAGTAGGCTTCTACCAGGCAGTGCGCGCGGTGCTGGCGAAGAACGACACTGGGCGGGTCACGAGTGAAGAAGATATGAACCACGCGATCCGGCAGATCGTGTCGCGTGCGGTGGTGTCGGAAGAAGTCGTGGATATCTTTGCGGCTGCGGGTTTGAGGAAGCCGGATATTTCGATTCTGTCGGATGAGTTTCTTGCGGAAGTGAGGGATATGCCTCAGCGGAACCTGGCGGTCGAGCTCTTGCGAAAGCTGCTGGCGGGAGAGATCAAGTCGAGGTCGATGCGGAACGTTGTGCAAGCGCGCTCGTTCGCAGATTTGCTTGAAAAGTCGATTCGGAAGTATCAGAACCGTGCGATTGAGACAGCGCAGGTGATCGAAGAGCTGATCGCGCTGGCTCAGGAGATGCGTGAGGCGAATGCACGTGGTGAAAAGCTGGATCTCAGTGAAGATGAACTCGCGTTCTACGATGCGCTGGAGATCAACGATAGCGCGGTGAAGATATTGGGTGATGAGGTGCTGCGTGCGATTGCCAGGGAGCTGGTAGCGACGGTTAAGAAGAACGTGACGATTGACTGGACGGTGAGGGAAAACATTCGCGCGCATTTGCGGGTTTTGGTGAAGAGGATTCTGAGGAAGCATGGGTATCCGCCGGACAAGCAGGAGAAGGCTACAC
>JANNRD010000661.1:0-1898 GCA_031401095.1 Acidobacteriota bacterium | reverse complement strand
GCGGACGTGGTGAAAGAAAATGAAACGCTTGACCCAGTAGCAGTATGTCTGTTCGGTACGACGGCTATAATGACGCGAACGCAAGGCTTCGCGCAATCGCTCCAGCAACTTGGGTTGTGGTGCGGTTGCCACCACCGATCCCCTTGCTTCATCTTTCACATCAGAGGCCACGCTACAGTCCCGCTCGCGGCGAAAGCGATGACGCCGCTAGGCTGGTCCAGCGGCTGCAACTCGTCGTCGTCTGCTTTCAGTTGATCTGACCGAGGTGGCCTGGCCGAATCAGATATCGTCCAGCGACGCAGACAGCTTACGCCAAACTCCGGCTCTGACAAGCTGAGCCTGGGAGCTGGTTCGTTAAGGACCAGGCGCTCCGGCCAAGTCCGTTGTGAGGAAGCAATCTCCCGAGGACCGGCCGCCCATACTTCACACGAATAGTCTGCGCTGCGCCAGTGGTGTCGGCAACTGCCCCTCGCTTAGCCGCAAACTTTGGGCTTTTGGAGCGTGGCTGGCCGTGATTTGGTCGTGGTGTTTGAGTTCATCAAGGGCCGGCCCGAGTTTCTCTTCGATTTTGGTCCGGTGCAGATACTGTTTGATGTTGAGCAGCTGGCAGAGTTCATCATCGCGGCGGCGTTATTGATTTTTCGACCGTAGCCACGTATGATGCGCTTTCTTAGGGCTCAATCGCGCGCGGGCAAGTTATGTTCGAGAATCGACGCTACAGTTACTCCTACCATACCTGGGCCGGCCACTCATCGTGGCATTGGCGCTGCATCTATTCGTGGTCGTGCTAACCGCAGCATTGCCGGCGCAGCTCATCCTTCTTCCAACACTCCTAATCATCGAAAGGCTTGCTTTCAAGCAGTATGAAGATTCTGATCAGCGACAATCTGTCAGCGCGCGGCGTCGACCTCCTTCGCGAGAGCGAGGAATTTGAGGTCGACTTCAGGGCCGGAATCTCGGCGGAAGAACTCGTCAAGGTGATTGGCGACTATGACGCGCTGATCGTCCGTAGTGAAACGAAGGTAACTGCGGACCTGATCGCGGCAGCCAACAGTTTGAAAGTCATCGGGCGAGCCGGTACCGGCGTCGATAACATCGAAGTCCCCGCTGCAACTCAGCGAGGAATCGTGGTCATGAACGCGGCTGGCGGCAACAGCGTGACGACTGCCGAACACACCATCGCCCTGCTTATGTCGATGGCACGGAAGATTCCACAAGCCAGCTCTACACTCAAGGCTGGAAAGTGGGACAAGAAGCGCTTCATGGGAACCGAACTCAATGGCAAGACTCTCGGGATCATTGGGCTGGGTACTATCGGCAAGATAGTCGCCTCGCGCGCGATCGGCCTCTCGATGAAGGTTACGGCGTACGATCCATTTCTCGCAAAGGAAGTCGCCTCCAAGGCGGGGATCGAACTGGTTTCGCTCGACGAACTTTTCCGCCGGTCCGATTTCATTACCGTCCATACTCCGCTGAGCGATGCGACGCGCGGGATCATCGGCGTGCAGGCATTCGCAAAGATGCGCGATGGCGTTCGCATCATCAACTGCGCACGCGGCGGGCTGGTCGATGAGGACGCGCTCTTCGAGGCGATCAAATCGGGAAAGGTCGCTGGAGCGGCCCTCGATGTCTTTGTCAATGAGCCCCCGCCAGTGAATCATCCTCTTCTTGCGCTCGACGAGGTAGTGGTCACGCCTCATCTGGGCGCGTCGACTACCGAAGCCCAGGACCATGTCGCTGTCACAATCGCCGAGCAAGTGGCCGCCTTTCTCAAGACAGGTGCCCTTGCTGGCGCCGTCAATGTTCCCGCCGTCGGGCCCGATGCGCTTGATGCCATGAGCCCGTATCTCCTGCTTGTCGAGAAGATCGGCAGCTTTCAAACTCAGTTCTTCGGACAC
>JANNRD010000660.1:0-3007 GCA_031401095.1 Acidobacteriota bacterium | reverse complement strand
GAAGCACAGAGAGGAATTAGGTTGATGTATCAGGCGCGGGACGGTTCTCTACAACCTTTTCTTGTTCTTCTCTGTGCTTCCTCTGTGTCTCCGTGTCTCTGTGGTTCATCGCTAGCGAGATCTCTGTGACATGCCACTAGTCACCCAAACTTACCGCTCCCTGCAGTTCGAGATAGGGGATGGTCATCGGACCTTCCGGAAGGACCGCAATTGGCGCGTCCCTTCCAATCACTTCCAGTTCCATTGCCACACGAAGCGCGATATCGCGGACCTTCTCGAGATGCGCGCGTCTTGTCTTTTCCTCTGATATCTCGCTGAACAGACCGACCCGCGCCTTGAGGCAGACCATCGCGAGCAACTGAGCCTCCCATTGGTCATACATCGAGAAACCGGGTGAGAGGATGGTCTCAAGCAACGCCCCTGGTGAGCCGTGCTCGAAGAGGAGCTTGCGGAAGTTCCCATGTTCCGGGAACCCGTCATTACACCGCGACGCAGCGACGACAAGACCGCCCTTCTCGACGATCTGTGCAGCTGCTGACATGCCCTTCACTGCCTGGTAGAGGTTCTGATCAAGCGGATAGCCGCTGTTGGTGGTGAGGACAATTGGGAAGGGCCGGGGGCATGCGATCATCGCAGTCGCTCGTGCAAACGCGCACCCTGCGTCGTGCGCTGCAATTGGATCACCACAGAAGAAGCGAGTAACTTCCCGACGGCGATTGAGCGTGACATTGATACAGAAATCGACCGGCAGCAGAGAGCCGTTGGCCCGGATCTGCTGCTGAGTCGGGTTTTCGTCGAGCACTCCCCAGGTCGAACGCGCATGCCCAATGACCTCGGCTCGATGGTAGTGCATGATCGAGTCGATGTCCGCGACAGCCGGAAAGATACCCTTGTATCCACCGGAAAAACCCGCCATGAAATGTGGCTCGATAAAACCGGTGACGATTCGCTTGTCTGCCTCAACGTAGTCGCGATTGAAGAACACTGATCGGCCGTCTTCGGTTTTGCCGGCGAGCTTGAGAGTCTCCGGGTCGTGAGCGTTATGATTGACAATGCGATACTCTCGGGCAATCCGGGTGCCGACCATCGATTCCAGCTCCTGCTGCGTGTTTGTCCGGTGTGAGCCAGTCCCATTGATGATCACGAAGTTTGCGGCGGGTACGTGTGCGAGTTCAGCAAAGATCCACGAGAGCAGCCGATCCGATGGAAGCGGGCGCGTGATATCGGCGATGACGATCGCGACTCGATCCGTCGCAGCCACCATCTCCCGCAGCGGGCGCCTGCCGAACGGGTTGCGTACCGCAAGCTGGAACTCCTTGCCCTCATCGGCAAGCCCGGCGAGAAAGCGTGGTTCGAGCAGTGTCACGTTCGCTGACGGGAGGTCCACCTCGAGCCCGTCTCGCCCATACTGCAGATGGATTTGCATTGTTGGTCTTTCCGCGTCCCAGTCAGAAGTCAGCTGGCTTTCGAGTCGACGTCGAGGCGGCCGAATCGACGCAACTGGGGCCAGATCAGTGCCGCACCTGAAACCACCACCAACGTTCCGATTCCTCCGGCGACAACGGAAAAGACCGGACCACACAATGCCGCGAGAGTGCCTGACTCGAATCTTCCCAGCTCATTTGAAGCATTAATAAACATCCCATTGACCGCTGAAACCCGCCCGCGCATCTGGTCAGGCGTCAGTATCTGCACCAGCGTGTGACGAACTACAACGCTGATGTTATCGAATGCGCCCGTCAGGAACAACATCAGCAGCGATAACCAGAAGGAGCGGGAGAACCCAAAGACTATGGTCGCGACGCCATAGCCGGCGACTGCCCAGAGCAGTGTCTTGCCCGCGCTTCTCAAAGGAGGCAGATGGGTCGACAAGAGCGCCATGAGGACGGCACCCACCGATGGAGCGGCCTGAAGCCACCCGAGTCCAGTCGGTCCGACGCCGAGGATGTCCTTCGCATAAATCGGGAGCAGCGCGACTGCACCGCCAAAGAGTACGGCGAAGAGGTCGAGCGTCATCGCCGCCAGCAGGAGCCTGGTCTGCCCGACATATCTGAGGCCCGCAACCAGGGATGTCAGAGTCAGTCCGCCGTCCGCCGGTTTCCCTTCAGGCGAATCCTGATCGATGGGCGCCGCAGTGTAGGACCGTCGAGACAAGAGTCCAAGCATGCCGACATAGAAGAGACTCGTCGCACATCCGACGATGTAGACCGCGGTTGTCCCGTGAAAGAGGGCGATAAACAGTCCGCCGAGGGCTGGGCCCGCAAGGGAGGCGAGCTCAAATCCGCTGATCCCCCAACTGACTGCGTTTGGAAAGACCTGACGTGGCACCAGCAGGGGCACGAGAGCTGATCGTGCCGGTCCCTGATACGCCCGCGCAACTCCACTGAGAAGGAGACAAAGGTAGATCCACTTCGCGCTGCCTTCGAAGATGGCGACCCCGGTCAGTCCGAATGAGCTGAAAGTGCCGAGAACGGAAGCGAGCATGAGCACTCTTCGGCGATCGAATCGATCGGCCGCGTGCCCCGCCGGAAGGGCGAGGCCAAGCATCGGCAGAAACTGAACCAGACCGACCATTCCGAGAGCGAGGGCTGAGCCGGTCTGCTCGTAAAGCTGCCAACCGACCGCCACCGTTTGCATCTGGACGCCGAGGACGGAGATGACGTGGCCGATGAGAAAGAGGCGAAAGTCTCGGACGCGCAGTGCGGCATAGGCGTCGCGACGGCCGACCTCATTCTTCGCAATGTCTTTGGTCATCGAGGACTATCCGAGCGGGAACATCAAAAGGTGAAGTCCAGGCGGTGCTGGATCAAAGGGACTCTCAAGCGATCGAGAAAAGCGCCAACGAGAAAAGGGCGACCGTCTCGGTCGCCCCTCCTCGGGAAGCCCTGGGAAACCCCTGGGACCTTGCTTAATGCGGATGAGAGGACTCGAACCTCCACGAAATTGCTTCCACAGCGTCCTGAGCGCTGCGCGTCTACCAGTTCCGCCACATCCGCAATGAGCGAGA
>JANNRD010000659.1:0-7275 GCA_031401095.1 Acidobacteriota bacterium | reverse complement strand
GTGAGTAGTGTTCCGGCGACAGTCTCGATCAAAGTCGATCCCGTCAACGACGCTCCAGTACTGAATTTCGGTTGCGTCAATGGCCCGACATTGATCGTCGGCCAGAAACTTGAGTGCTTCGCCTTTGTGAGTGATGTAGATGGGGGCCAAAGCCTGACGCTGACCGCGGAGAACCTGCCTGCAGGAGCCGACTTCAACACGGTCACTGGCGCGTTCGAGTGGATGCCCACGCCGGCACAGACAGGCTTCTTCGAGATGAGGTTCCTGGTAACGGACAGTGGTTCCCCTCCGTTGAGTGACACGAAATACTTTACTGCCGAGGTGGTCAACCCCCTACCCGTCATGACAGCGATCTTGCCAACTGCGACGCTGGTCGCGGCACCCGGGTTGGTGCTGACGGTGACGGGCTCTGGTTTCATACCTGGTTCGGTGGTCCGCTGGAATGGCAGTCCTCGAGTTACAGCCTTTGTCAATTCCGGAAAACTAACCGCGAGTATCCTGCCGAGTGATCTGACAAGCGCGGGCTTAGCCAACGTCACTGTCTTCAATCCCCTGCCCGGCGGAGGAACGTCAGCGGCTGCGGTCTTTACTATTTACAATCCTATCCCGGCCCTGAGCAGTATTCTTCCGACCTCGGCCTTCGCTGGCGGCTCTGCCTTTGTCCTGACGGTCAATGGATCGAGCTTTGTCAGTTCGTCAGTGGTCCGCTGGAATGGATTGGCCAGGACAACAACCTTCGTCAACTCGATGCAACTGACTGCCGCGATTACTGCCAGCGACATCATGTCCCCGGGGGTGGCCAACGTCGATGTCTTCAACCCTGCACCTGGCGGGGGATCGACGGGACTTTCCGCTCTTTCCACTTTTACAATCCTCGATCCGGCACCGGTAATCACAAGCACCATACCCGTCTCTGCGGTTGCAGGAGGCGGCGGTTTTGTCCTGGAAGTGTCTGGCTCGAACTTCATCTCCTTTCCCCCCTCGATCGTACGATGGGGTGGAAGCGATCGCCCGACGACTTATGTCAATGGCGTCTTGGTGAGGGCGGACATCTCGGCGAGTGACGTCGCGGATGGCGGCATCGTCAACCTGACGGTTTTCAATCCGGGGCCCCAGACGGAGTCTGCCCCATTCCCTTTTACGGTCAACAACCCAGTTCCAGCCCCGGCGGCGCCAATGCCCAATAACACCCTGACAGGTAGTGGGACTCTAGACGTCGACCTCGCTGGATCTGGCTTCGTGCCGAGTTCGGTTGTGCGTTGGAACGGCAGCCCTCGGCCGACTACTTTTCTTGGTTCGATGCTAATCCGAGTCACGATTCCGGCCAGCGATTTTGTACTCGGCGCCGTCGCCAACCTGACCGTCTTCAATCCATCGCCCGGTGGTGGCAGCTCGCCGCCGCTCCAGTTTACTGTGGTCAATCCACCTCCGAACCCATCCTCTAATTCTTCCCCGAATTCCGCCTTTGTTGGTGCCGGGGATACTATGATTCAGCTAGTGGGGGCGCCTCAGGTGGGGACTGCTTTCGTTCCGAATTCAGTGGTTCGCTTTAACGGCAGCCCAGTGGTAACCACCTACTTGAGCTCGACGATGCTGACGGCGGTCCTGCCAGCAAGTCACCTTTCGACGCCAGTATTAGGGAACCTGACGGTATTCAACCCCCCACCTGGGGGAGGCACCTCACTTACAACGAGTTTCTTCGTCGTCAATCCTGTGCCCGTGACCTTGAACCTCAGCCCCTCGGTGACTACTGTAGGCGGCGGGCAGTTCGTCCTGACTGTCAATGGCTCAGGCTTTGTTTCGACCTCAACCGTCGAATGGAATGCCTCGGCGCGACCAACGACCTTTGTCAATCCGGGGCAACTGACCGCGCTCATCAGCGCAGCAGACATACAGAATGTCGGGTCCGCAAATATCACCGTCACGACTCCGGAACCCTACCCAGGAGGGGGAGGAGGAACCTCAGCCCCGCCATTGCTCTTCGCCATCCAAAATCCGGTGCCCATGATCTCGAGCTTTAGTCCCCCCAATATTCTCGTGGGCGGAGACCCGTTCGTCCTTGTGGTTAATGGCTCAAACTTCGTTCCGACATCGGTGGTGAAATGGGGTGGGAGCGACCGAACGACTGCCTTTGTCAATGCGGGGCAACTGACCGCGCTCATTAGCACAGAGGACATCGCCATGGTTGGACCGGTGTCTGTCAGTGTGACCAGTCCACCACCAGGTGGAGGGACCTCGGTCGCTGTGCCGGCCTTCCTTGTATTGAATCCACTTCCTGTTCCAACCTCGGTCGAACCCACTGCAGTGATCGCCGGTTCCGGTGGCATAACTCTCAACGTATATGGGACAGGTTTCGTCCCCGCATCCACGGTATCCTTCAATTTTGGGCCGGATCGACCGACTACCTTTGTCGATGCGACTAATGTCCAGACTAATGTCCTTGCGGCTGAACTGGCAGTAGCCGCCGTGATCGATGTGAGGGTCTCCAGCCCTTTCGGCGGATCTGGGCCCCCCGTAGTCTTCACCATAAATAATCCCCAGCCATCTATCGAGGGTCAATTATCCCCCCCGATACTCGTTGGTAGCCCGGCTGCAGACTTGGTTGTTACCGGAGCCGGGTTCGTTTCGACTTCCGTTGGACGGTTGGACGGAAGCGCGAGACCAACAGTGGTCATGAATTCGACACAGCTGACCATCAGTCTGCCAGCTACTGATTTCGCAACGACGGGCATCAAGTTTATTACGATTTTTAATCCAGCGCCCGGCGGGGGCACTTCAAATGCCAATGATATTGAGGTTCGCAATCCCACGCCTGTCCTGAACTCAATCGCGCCAGACACTGTACCCATCAATGGCCCAGACCTTGTGCTGACTGCGAACGGAAGCGCCTTTGTGGAAGGTATCGTGCTGAAATGGGATGGTTCCCCCAGGGTGACGACTTTTGTCAACTCGACCCAGGTGACTGCCGTCATCCCTGCAGCTGATACCCTGATGTCGGCCAATAGAGCAGTCACTGTGACCAACCCGATGCCCGGTGGCGGCGATTCAAATGCCCTTAATTTCTTTGTCTCTGGCGGGGGATTCAGCCCTCCAGGACCTGAGGAGTTCTCCTCGACGTGGACACTTACTGGCCCACTCAATGTGCCGCGCAATGGACTGACAGCCACCCAGCTGGGTAGAGGCGGAGTGCTCGTCGCAGGTGGCCGGAGCTATTCCGCAACGGGGGAGCCCGGTCTGGCGACGAGCGCGGCTGAAGTATTCGACCAGTTGAGTGGATTGTGGAGGCGAGCGACGGATATGCTGCTCAGTCGAGTGGGTCACTCGGCAACGTTTGTTCCCTTGCCGTCGTCGAATGCTGGCAATTCCGCAAGCCACGAGGGTTTTGTCCTTGTCGTCGGCGGAGAGGGCGCAGAGGATCAACCCGCCGCTCGAACGGCTGAGGCCTTTGATCCCGTTGGCGGGCGCTGGCGGGAAATCAGCCCGCCGTTGTTCGCCCATGTCAGGCACACGGCAACGCTTCTGACTGATGGACGCGTTCTGATCAGCGGTGGTCAGAACGAAACGGGTTCAGTCACTGCAAGCTCCGAACTATTCGATCCGCAAACTGGTTCCTGGGTCGCGACTTCGTCACTCAGCACGCCGCGCTCCGACCACAGCGCAGTACTGCTCCCAGACGGCAGAGTGGTTGTCGTTGGTGGACTGAGCGCAGGAAGCCCAGTGGCAAGTGTGGAGATATATGACCCTCGGACTGGCCTTTGGACGCAGACTGCACCTCTCAATATAGCCCGGAGTGGACATAGTGCGACCCTGCTCCCGAATGGACAGGTATTCGTCGTCGGTGGAGCATCCAAGAATGCCCTCTCGACTACTGAGATGTTCGATCCAGCAACGGCAACATGGAGTCTTGCAGGGCGGCTCTCGACCGGCCGCTTTGGGCATAGCGCCACCGTCCTGCCTGATGGCTCAGTTCTCGTTGGAGGCGGCCAGACTCTTGACGGGCAAGTGCTCTTCAGTTGCGAGAAGTTTGACTCAGCGCAAGGAGGCTGGTCAGATGCGCCAGCTCTCAATCATCCTCGCACCGGCCATGCCGCCCTCGTACTTGAGGACGGGCGCATCGTCGTCGCGGGTGGACGGGGCGGAGTGGAGAGACCTCACCGCTAGGTCGCCTCACCAGCTGGTCCACTGCCCCGACCACAACGTTAAGCCACACTAGATCGGAGGAGAAAGAATGCTGCCAACGACGAAGGACGACCGAACCTGGGCGATGCTGTGCCACCTTTCCGGACTTGCAGGCTACGTCATCCCTCTCGGGAATATTTTTGGTCCGCTGATCATATGGATGATCAAGAAGGACCAATCGTGGTTTGTCGATGATCAGGGTAAGGAGGCCTTGAATTTTCAGATCTCGGTGACAATCTATTTGATTATCTCGATCATCGCGATTTTTGTCCTCATCGGGATCGTCCTTATTCCGTTGATTGCTGTCGCTGGGCTGATCTTCATGATCCTCGCAGCGATCAAGGCAAATGAGGGCATCGGCTATCGCTACCCGCTCATCATCCGCTTCATCAAGTGAATCTTCATTT
Organism: Acidobacteriota bacterium; assembly: GCA_031401095.1. GTDB lineage: Bacteria > Acidobacteriota > Blastocatellia > RBC074 > RBC074 > JANNRD01. The sequence goes on along the minus strand of JANNRD010000659.1, from coordinate 2,689 downwards.
CGCCTGCTGCGGGAGAACATCGCTCTTTCCCCGCTGAACAGGCTCGTTAGAGATCGAGGCTCGGTGAAGACGGTTCGTGGATGCACGATCGATCGTGCTTGATGATGGGAGCTTCAGGGTCCTGGCTGCCGGGAGTGAAGGCGTCACGTTTTTTGACGAGATGCGGACGAGGGTCGCGCGGACATTCGAGATTGAGCTGCAGACAGAACCCGTGTTGATAGGCTTTCCAGACAAAGTCTCCCTCGAAGCCCGGAGCCTCAGCAGTTAACCGCTAACTCATCCTCAACGCATTGACAATTGAATCCACCGTCGGTTCATCTGCCTGTAAATGAACGGTCAGGCCAAGCCGCTCAGCAGTTTCTGCGGTTACCTTTCCGATGCAGAGTACGCGGAGTCCGGCCAGTGAGGTGGAGAGATCAGCAACGGCAAAAATGCTTGCCAGACTCGTTATCGCCGAAGGGCTGGCAAAAATGATGTCATCCGCGTTCTCCGGACTGAACTGGGACTTGAATGCGGTCGTCGTCATCGCAGCTTGTCCGGTGCGGTACACCTCGACAACATCAACGGTCACCCCAAACTCCGTTAGCGTCCGCTGGATCACAGGTTGCGCGAGGTTCGATGTTGGTACAAGAACCCGCAAGCCGTTCAGTTCAGCAAGTGAGGCGTAATGGTCGATTAATTCCGTAGCGAGGTCGGCGGCAGTCGCAACCCTCGGCTGAAGGTCGACAACGATCCGCTCGTCATCCAGACGCTTGCGTGTCCCGGGGCCAACGGCTGCGACCCTCAACCCGTGGAGAGCCGCGCGGCCCCGTCGCACCTCATCCAGGCGGCGCAGAAAGTGTTCGATTCCATTGACGCTCGTAAAGATCAGCCAATCGTAGGTCTCCAGCTCATGCAGCCGGCTGTCGACGAACGCCCAGTCTGTGGGAGGCAGGATCTCGATCGTAGGAATGAGGATGGTCTGCGCGCCAAATCGCTGCAGTTCGGCGGCGAGCCGTTCCGCCTGACGGCGGGGGCGCGTGATGATCACACGGCGGCCAGAGAGTGACCCGCTACTGTCCGATCTTGAATCCATCCAGCAACTCTTTGGCTCCCGCAGAAATCAACTGCTCCGCGAGAGCGTGGCCGAGAAGTTCAGCTTCCTGAGGAGGGCCATCGAGGCAAGCTCGAAGAACGCGAGCCCCAGTTACTTCGGCAACCAGACCATCCACAACGAGACGTTCCTCTCCCGTCTTGTCCTCGATCCATGCATGCGCAGCAATCGGGACGGAGCATCCACCGCCAAGCGAGCGAAGCACTGCGCGTTCCGCCAGTGTAGCGAGACGCGTCGGCCGGTGATCAAGCCGCTGAAGAAGCCCGGAGACGCGAGTGTCGTGCCCTCGGGCCTCGATACCAAGAGCCCCCTGCCCAACCGCGGGCAGCATCTGCGAGCGATCCAGACGGACATCGATTCGGCCCTCGAGACCAAGACGAATGAGACCAGCTGTCGCGAGGACGATCGCGTCGTAGTCACCCGTCTCCAGTTTACGCAGCCTCGTCTCGACGTTACCGCGCAACTCTGCGATGACAATGTCGGGCCGCAGGTGACGCAATTGCGATGCCCGACGAAGACTGCTGGTGCCGATTCTCGCGCCAGCTGGAAGGCCTTCAAGGTCTCTCGCCGCGAGCTTCAACCGCGGGCTCACGAGCAAGGCATCGCGCGCATCCTCTCGTTCGGTAATGGCGACGAGTTCGAGACCCTGAGGAAGATTTGTTGGGAGATCCTTGAGGCTATGGACTGCAAGATCGATGCGACGATCGACCAGCGCTTCCTCGAGCTCCTGGGTGAAGACACCCTTGCCGCCGATCTCGGGTAACGAAGCCGAGACAAGTTGATCGCCCGTCGTCGTGATGATCTCGATCCGGACGTCAAGTCCCGAGTACAGACTCTCGAGTTGCGATTTGACCCAATGCGACTGCCAGAGGGCAAGCTTGCTGCCACGCGAACCGATAACCAGAGAAGCCGGATTCCCAATAGACACCAGTCGAGACTACCGTTTCTTTCAATTGAGCGCAATCAGTCGCGACACGCCAGGTCGCGCCGTGCTGTACGCAGGGAAGCCGAGCTGCGCGGTGCCCCTTCTGGTGATCATCCTGACGGCCCTGATCGATGCTGATTCATCCTCTGATCTTCTTGCGTACACTTCGACCTTGCTGCAGAGGAGCTTTTGCGACACCGCCGTGAGGCTCTGGCGAGGACTACCGAACCGGGCGGCCTCGCACTTGACATGCCCGTCGGCCAACTCTCGACGGGGCTCATCAACAAGTACCTCAACGTCAAGGCACGGGGGCTACTCTAGCGCCCACCTCGCTGCGTCCTATCACGTCAAACAGCCCGTTCCACTTCTCCAAGAAAATTCCAACAAAATTCTTCAAGGATTCTACTTGACAATCCTGACGTGCGAACTAGAATGGCGTCGCCTCAGAAGCCAACCACCTCAGCGAAGCAACGGCCAGCCGGACGCCACCTCAACTGAATGCGCACGCATCATTGCGTCCGGGGCGAGTTCGGATGTCTATTCGCGGAGGGTACTGTGGGACTGCCTGTTTTCGTCTTCTCTATTGCATTTGCCCTGATTCATTCTACCTCTTCGATCGCGGCTGCCCCGGTCCAGGACCAGCGTCTTTCGGGAGGCCTTGTTTGTCAGCC
>JANNRD010000658.1:0-8871 GCA_031401095.1 Acidobacteriota bacterium | reverse complement strand
CCCCTACGGCTCTGCGGGATGATACGGATACGGCGAAAGTGTCGCTATAGCAGATGAAGGGGCAAGGTGAGGTCGACAACCGACGGTCAGGTTTGCCTCCTGGACGGGATCTCAAGAAAGGGGATTTACCATGAAGTTTCGAACAGGTTTTCTTTACGTGTTGTGGGTCGCTGTAGTGCAGGGCCTCGCCGCTCTGCCCGCGCCGGCACAGGAGCCTTGGAAGCCGGTTGAGCCGGCACAACTGGCGTTGAAAGCGCCAGCAGTCGACAAGGATGCCGATGCAGAAATCCTCTTTTGGGAGGTTCGCCTCCAGCCGCAAGGAGAAGGCGCGATCATCTCTCACTACCTCCGCATAAAGATCTTCACCGAACGCGGTCGCGAGTCGCAGAGCAAAGTCGAGTTCTTCTATCCTGAAAGTCTGCAGATTAAAGACGTCGCCGGTCGCACCATCAAGGCAGACGGTACGATTGTTAACCTGACGCCTGACTCGATCTACGAGCGCGTCGCGGCCCAGGCCGACAAACTCAAGGTGAAGTCAACCGCCTTCGCAATGCCCGCGGTCGAGCCCGGGGCGCTCATCGAATACCGCTGGCGTGAAGTTCACAAATCCTTGCCGCTTTCCATCCACTTGCAGAGGGACATCCCGATTCAGTCCGTCACCTGCTACGTTCCTGCCGGGATAAGTGCCCAGTATTTCAACTTGCGCGACCCTTACACCCGGGAGGGTGAGAAGGGTCAGTCCATCCTGAGCCTGGCGAGCGTGCCGGCCTTTCACGAGGAGCCAGACATGCCGCCGACCAATGAGGTCGTCCCGTGGGTCAGGTTTTCCTCCGGGCCTAACTATGACTCCTACCCAGCGAGCGCGTTCTGGCAGGAGTACGGCAGAGTCATCTACGAGCAGCTTCAACCTGGCATGAAGGTCAGCGACGAGGTGCGCCGGACGGCCGTGGAGGCCATGGGCGACGCTGCGACGCCAGAGCAGAAGATACAAAGGCTCTTTGAGTTTTGTCGTTCCAAGATCCAGGACATACAGGCCGCGGGGTCGACAGTCACGGCGGACGAGCTGGCACGCTGGAAGGAAAACAAGACGCCAGCCGACACGCTTCGGCGCCGCATGGGCACCAGCCGGGACATCCTGCTGCTGTTTGCGTCGTTGGCCAGGGCCGCCGGCTTCGACGCGCGCTACGCGGTACTTGCCGGACGCGATCAGGTCTTCTTCAATCCGGCAAAGACCGACTACTTCCTTCTCGATTGTTATGACATCGCAGTGCGCGTCGGCAATGAGTGGCGTTTCTTCGACCCGGCGAGTCCGAGTGTGCCGTACGGCATGCTGCGGTGGCAGGAGGAAGGCGTGCCGGCGCTGATCAGTGACCCGCGCGAGTCGGTCTTCGTCAAGACTCAGCTGTCGCCTCCCGAGAACACGCGAGAGCGACGGTTTGCGAAGCTCCGGCTGAGCGAGGACGGCACTCTCGAAGGCGAAGTGCGTATCGAAGATAGCGGGCATTTTGCCGCAGGCCTCAAGAGCTTCTATTCAGCAATGCCGGCTGCCGAGCGAGAGAAGACAATTCGCGATTACGCGAAGACCTGGCACGGCGAGGCGGAGATAACCGAGATTCGCATTGAGAACGTCACAGATCCGGTCAAGCCATTTGTCTACAGCTACCGAGTCCGGGTCGCAGGTTATGCGTCACGCACTGGCAGGCGTCTATTCGTGCGCCCCGGCTTCTTCCAACACACTTCGGAGCCACGTTTCATTGCCAATGAACGCGAGCACCCGGTCTCCTTTTCTCACTCGTGGCAGGAGGAAGATGTCGTGACCTTCGAACTTCCTGCTGGGTTCGTCCTCGATCATCCTGAGTCGTCTGGACCGCTCGTCGAGGAAAAGGTTGGCAAGTACGAGACCCGCATCGAGATCAGCGATGGAGGTCGCATCTTGCAGCACAAACGTAACCTGACGTTCGATGGCGGCAATGGCGGCCTCTTTCCCGCGAGCGCCTACCCGCAACTCAAAACATTCTTCGACGCGATTCATGAGAGAGATATTCGCCCATTCGCCCTCACGCAGGGTGAGTTGGCGGTGAAGTAAGGAGACGTCATGTTCAGCCGATCAATTCTAACCTTCTCTACGCTTGCGTTTTTGGCATCGTCAGTCGTGGCGCAGGAGCCGCAGTGGTTGCGACAGGCAGCGGCGGCTTCCGTTCCGACCTCGGACAAGGAATCGCCGGCGGTCGTCCTGCTCGACGAATCCGTCACCACGGTCTCGGCGGACGGGCGATTGACCACGCACCGCCGCTATGCCGTACGCGTCCTCAAGTCCGAAGGCCGCGGCTCGGCGGTAGCAAGGGAGGTATACCAGACGTCCGGCGGGCGCGTCCGGGAAATGTCTGCCTGGCTGATTCGTCCTTCGGGAGCGCCCCGGCTTTACGGAAAGGACGCGGCGCTCGATGTAGCCGCAACGGATAACGACGTCTACAATGAGGTGCGAGTTCGCATGATCTCGGCCAGCGACGATGCCGAGGTCGGATCGGTCTTCGGTTGCGAGGTGACGAGCGAAGACCGCACCATCTTCACGCAGTTTGAGTGGCCGTTTCAAAGCCGCTTGCCAGTACTGTTTTCGCGCCGGGTATTGACCGTGCCGCAAGGGTGGCGGGTTGCGAGCGTAACGTTCAACCACACCAGAATTGAGCCAGCCATTACGGGCTCGACATATGCGTGGGAGCTCCGCAATCTACCGTTCATCGCGGAAGAGCCGGCTAGCCCAGGATTGGCCAATCTGGTGCCCCGCGTCGCCGTCAGCCTCTTTCCGCCAACGGATAAGACGAGCCCACTTCAGAACTTTGATAGCTGGTTGTCGGTGGCGCGCTTTATCGGCTCGCTAAGCGACCCACAAGCTCAACCTGATCAGTCGATGACAGTCAAGGCTAGGGAACTGACGGCAACCGCCCGCAGCGAGATGGAGCGGATCCAGGCAATCGCCACCTATGTCCAGGGAATTCACTATATCTCGATTCAGACCGGCCTCGGACGCGGTGGCGGCTACCGCCCACATGCGGCAACGGAAGTCTTCGCCCGGTCGTACGGCGACTGCAAGGATAAGGTCAACCTGATGCGCGCGATGCTCAAGGCGCTGGGGATCGTGTCTTACCCGGTGGGAATCTACGCTGGCGACTCCACCTATGTGCGTGAGGAGTGGCCGTCCCCACAACAGTTCAATCACTGCATCATCGCTGTGCAGATCAGTGACGAGACGCAGGTTGACTTCGTTATCAAGCATCCGACCCTGGGCAGATTGCTGTTGTTCGACCCGACCGATCCGAATACTCTCCTGGGAGACCTGCCTCAGGATGAGCAGGGAAGCTTGGCGCTGCTTGCTGCCGGTGACGCGGGAGTGCTCATGCGGACCCCGACAACACCGCCGTCATCGAATCGTCTGGAGCGCCGGATCGAAGTTACGCTGGCGGCTGATGGTTCGATGAAGGCTACGCTCAATGAGCGGGCTACCGGGCAGTCAGGTGCGATCATGCTTGGAGAGTTTCGTCAGCTCACGCAACCTGATTACGCGCGGAGGATCGGAGATTGGATTGCGCGCGGCGTCCCCGGGGCCCGCGCGACCAGGATCGATGCGACGGACCGCAGCGACACGAGGCGCTTCACCCTGACCGTCGAATTTACAACGACGCGCTTTGCTCAAGCCGTGGGTCAGCTGTTCGTCTTCAAGCCCGCGATGTTCGCGCATCACGAGTCGATGCCGCTGACGTCCACCGTGCGCAAGCATCCAATCGTGATGCGATCAAATTCATATGAGGATGTGGTACGGATCAAACTCCCGGAAGGGTTCTCCGTCGAGGAATTGCCTCCACCGGTGAGACTCGATTCGAATTTCGGCACCTACAACGCCACCTTTCTGGTTGAGGGCGGATCGTTGGTCGTTCATCGCGTGCTCGAGTTGCGCTCAGCGGTGATCCCGGCGGAACAATACACTCTAGTGCGGGGATTCTTCGATGCAATTCGCACTGCTGAGAAGGCTCCTGTAGTCCTTGCAAAGACCGATTTAGCCAAAGTGACGCGCGTGGCTGAAGGGAGACTGAGATGAGGAATGCAATTGTTGCGTTACTTTCTCTGTGTTGGGCATATGCCCTGACGGCTTCCGTATCGTCGGATAAGGGGAACGGCGACAAACTCGCACCGACGGCCGGCTTGACACGCAATTCGCTTCAGCAGACAGGTACGGTTAAGAGCGACGGGAGAACCCTGGCTATCGAGGCAGGCACGCCAATTGTGCTGCGCCTCTCTGAAACCCTGGGTAAGACCTCAAGCCAGGACCGAACAGCTTCACTCGTTGCCACAAACGATATCATCATTGACGGACTGGTGGTGGTCGCGAAGGGTTCTGAAGCGGTTTTCGGTATTGCGCGGCGTGAAAACCGGGAACATGGTCGTGCCGGTGAATTGGAAGTCCGAGTGGAAGGCATTTACGCGCGCACTGGACATCTCGTACCTCTCACTTGGCAGCACCACGTCACCGGAGAGCCGATCTATTGTCGCGCGATCGATTGCGTGATTCTGGTTTTTCCCTTTGTAAAGGGCGGGCGTGCTTCGATACCAGAAGGAACGCTCTTTGCTGCTCGCGTTAGCCAGGTAACTTGGTTCGATCGAGGGTTGATCGAACGCATCGGAGCGTCGGCGTCGACCGACGGCTCAAAGCCCCCGTTGACGTCGGACGGACGGTTGCACTTTTACTATCCGGAAAGGGAAGGCCCATCGCCTAAGTGGACTTCGATACGTATCGATGGGAAGAAGGTCGGCACCATCGGCGCCGGGGCATACGCTTGCCTGAGCCTCCCGCCGGGACCTCATACCCTCGAGGCTGACAAGGATTCTATCCAGTTTGAAGTGGCCCAGGGCGGCGAATACTACGTCAGATTGCCGCAAGTCTCGTCGTTCAATTCTGAAGCAGGATACCAATTTATCGGGAAACCGCTTGCACCTGCGGGGAAGAAGGCTCTAAGGGGTCAGACTCCATGTTTTTGAGCGCCCCGAGGACGTGTCTTCAGGGTAAGAGCGACGGCATTTGCGTCAGGGCGGTCGAAGACTGACTTCCGCGCCTTCGGCGCTCGCTCTTCGTAATGGACCTCAACCTGGCGCATCCGCCCAGGCTGGAAGACTTGCGCCACTCCGTGGCGCTGGTCGGAAGCGACGATGCATCTGCTGCCGGGAAGCCGCGAAACTCACACTCACGGCCCACGAGAGTTGGGTGCTTGTCAGAAAGGTTTCGTTAGACCAGTCTCCGAACCGTGATCTCGCCACCCGCCGAGCACGCCCGATAGGTCCCACCCACGCCAAACCACTCAAGCACAATGGTTAGTACCTCGGCACCCCATCGCTGGAGCGTCGGAGAGGGCTTTCCGGACCAAAAAACCTTTCAACAGTCCGCCGGCGGATCGGCTGCTGAGAACGGCACGAGCGTCGATCTCACGAGAATCAAACTCCAAGAGGATTCGACTGCGATCGCCACCTGGAACGTGGTCGTGGGGTCTAGTGTAGAAGGCCAGGGATTCGATGTCAGAGTTGAAGCCACTCTTTCCGACGGCAAGGCACAGACCGTCAGCCGATCCTTCTGTCACCACGACCGTCGGTGAACCAACGGCGACGTTTGGATCGAACGGCGATGGGCTTGTTGGCAATTGTTGCTGGGGTTGTGCGAAGGCCCTGACAGAAGAATGCTCAGAACCGCTTGTCCATTGGGTGCTGGCCTTCGCTATTCGTAGTGTGTCCACATTCGCAACACGCGAACAGTCTTCTCTGATACGAAGATTTCGTAGACCAAGCGGTGTTGCAGGTTTATTCGCCTTAAGTAGGCGCCCTCAAGATCGCCGACCAATTTCTCGAATGCAGGCGGATTTTGATACGGATCGGCCTTCAGCATCTTGAGCAGTTTTTCGGTCTTTGCTTTAAGTCCACATGCAGCGAGCTTCCTGGCATCCTTCTGCGCCTGCTTGGAGTACACGATCTGCCAGCTCACCAGTCAAGTTCCTTCGCGCTCTCGCTTAGCGGTTCTGCCATCCCCTCCTTGATTGATTCCCGCATGCCGGGTACTGAGAGTAGAAACAGCGTTTCTTGAATTGCTTTCCAGTCCTCTTCGGATAGCAGTACGGCTCCGGCCCGCTTTCCGGAGATAAAGATCGGCTCATGCGATTCGGCGGCCTGGTCGATCAAACGATATAGATTCGCTCGTGCTTCACTTGCGCTAAGAATGGTCATGACTTGCTCCTCGGTTTGTGAGCGTACGCCTTCGCGTACGCCTTGTCAAGCTGAAAGAGTTGCGCAGGGCGCTTTCTTGCGAGCGCCACTTTCCAGCCCAGTTCCCCATTGACAATCCCCAGCACATACTCTTATGCTTAACGACGTTAATAATATGGGCGACGTTAAGTAGCGATGGTGGTCTGCGGGCGATCGGAAGGGGGGAGCGAGAACGTGGGATCCAGGGATCGGCGGGAGCGCGCAAAAGATCAATTACGACAAGAGATAATTGATGCGGCTCGCGAGCTTTTTGTGCGCGAAGGGTACAACAACGTCTCGATGCGCCGCATCGCCCAACAGATCGAGTACTCCCCGACCACCATCTATCTCTACTTCAAGGACAAGGCCGAACTGCTCCATAGCATTTCCGAGCAGGCGTTTACGGCGCTTGCCAGCACCCTCGAAGAGATCGGGCGCGATGGTCACGACCCCATCAAAAGTCTTAAGGACGGCTGTCGCGCCTACATCACCTTCGGCATTGACCACCCCAATCACTATCGGCTCCTCTTCATGTCACCCGATAATCTCCTTGCTTATGCTGGAGAACGGCCGGCAACAGAACCGCCTCCGGCGTCAAAGCGCGCCTTTGATCACTTGCGTCTTGCCGTCGCTGCGTGTGTCACGGCTGGAGTCTTCCGGAGCCGGGATGGCGAGGCCATCAGCCAGGCAGTCTGGACGACGCTTCACGGCCTGACTTCTCTTCTCATCACAAAAACGGACTTCCCCTGGATCGACAGGGAACTCCTCATCGACTTCACGCTCGAAACAATGCTTCGGGGGCTGGCTGCCAATCCTGCCTAGCCTCTGCTGCCAGGGAGAGAAATGGAAACAATCTTCTCGCTTAGCGGACTGCTGACGCTGCCCTTCTGGTTGCTCATGATCGTCCTGCCGCGCTGGAAACAGTCACAACGCATCATGAAATCGCTGCTCGTCATCGTCCCAGCGGCGTTGGTCTACGCAGCGCTCATCATCCCTCGCATCGCTCAAGTTCTGCCTCAGGTACTGAGACCGGAGCTCTCTCAGATCTCAACGCTCCTCGGGACCGCAGACGGCGCAACCATCGCGTGGATTCACTTTCTCGCATTCGATCTCTTCGTCGGTCGCTGGGTCTTTCTCGACTCACGCGAACGAGAATTGAGCCCCTGGCTCATGGCGCCCGTGCTCTTCTTCGTCCTCATGCTCGGTCCGATAGGATTTCTCCTCTACCTCGCCGTTCGTACCACCAAGCGCCCGAAAGTTACAACCCAGGAGGCATCCATGTCGCGCACTACCAGTCCTCATGCCGGATCTCTGTTTAGCCTCCGGCCCCTGGACGCGATTCGCCAGCTTTGGCGCGTCAACTGGCCGCTGACACTCGTTGCGGTCCTGCACCTGGTTATCCTGTTTGGTACGCTCATCGGGCTCCTGTTGGATGACCGCGTCATCACCGGTATGCCGGCGTGGCTCAAACCGGCGAAGTTTGCGATCTCCATCTCGATCTATTGCCTCACCTTTGTCTGGCTCCTCAGCTTCCTCAAGTCAGCTCCGCGACTAGCCCGGCTCGCCGCAAATATTACTGCCGTCGGCTTTGTGGTCGAGATGGTGATCATTGCGGGACAGGCAGCCCGCGGGACGACCAGTCATTTCAATAACTCGACCAGTCTTGACCAATTCCTCTTCAGCACCATGGGGATCTTTATAGTCCTCGTCTGGCTCATGAACCTGCTCGCTGCGATCCTTGTCCTGCGGGAGCCCATCGCCGACGCGCCATTGGCAACTGCGCTTCGGCTCGGCCTTTGGCTGACTCTTGCGGGAGCGGGCATCGGTGTTTTGATGGTGCTCCCAACCTCCGATCAACTGGCCGCGATGCGCGCCGGTGAGACTGTCCAAATCGTTGGTGCTCACAGCGTTGGCGCGCAGGACGGAGGCCCGGGTCTTCCGTTTGTCGGCTGGAACAAGAATGCCGGCGATTTCCGGCCAGCTCATTTCCTGGGATTGCACGCTTTACAGGTTTTACCCTTCATCGGATGGGTCGTTTCGCGTCGGCGCTCTCTTGGCAAGCGGCGACAACGCTCTATTGTCTTTATCGCCGGGCTTGCCTATTTCTCGGTGATACTCGCGCTGCTCTCGCAGGCTTTACGTGGTCAATCACTCATTGACCCGGATTGGATCACATTGGCAGCCTTCGTCGCCATCATCGTCGTCTTTGGGTGTGCTGCTTTGGCCGCGCTTCGCAATCCAGAATCATCCAGAATCTAAAATATCCAAAATGATCCAGAGTATGAAATTGGCTTTTGGATTGAGGAAAGAGGGATAACGGAAGGCGGAGCCCTGGGAACGCTGAGCACCAGCTCGGCATGACCTTGAGATTCCGCGTCATGGCCAAAGCATGCCGAGCTGGGGCTCAGCGCTCCCAGGGCTCCGCCTTCCGTTATCTCTCTCTGTTTCCAATCCAATCCAACAATATCTACCCAAAATCAAAAGAATCTGCCTCGTCTGTTAACAATACCTCCCCGAATGCGTTTTGGGATATGCAGAAGAAAACCGAGGAGGAACATGTGCTAGCTACTGCAACTCATCTGAAAGTCGTTC
>JANNRD010000657.1:0-6517 GCA_031401095.1 Acidobacteriota bacterium | reverse complement strand
CTACGCTCGCTGTACCGTACCGGCCCCCCCGCTAGTTGCGATCTGAAGGCCCTTGAAACTGGTTGGTCTGAGGCGAAGCCTCGCTAGAGGTCACAATCGGAGCTGACGCACCAAAGCATCGCCGTCGGTACGAGGCGAGATCCGGGAGACGAATACTTGCAGATTCAGGGTTTTCCCGGGGCGCTCTGCGGCGGGAGGGATTTTCTCAGCTTGGCCAGTGTTTCACGGACTTGCGGGGCGTTTGGCGCGTCCGGACTTTCCTTCAGATAAGCCTCGAGATGGACCAATGCCTTGTCGAGACTCTGACGTCTCAAATTGAGGTTGAAGAGATATAGGCGCACATAGCTGAGGTCCTTCCCCCCCGCTTCAACTGCTCGCAGCAACTCCTTTTCGGCGCGATCCACTTCTGGCTGGTCTTTCTCCATGAGCGACAGGCCGAGATAGAGATGAGCCATTGGATAGTCTTCATCCGAGTGAATCGCCGCTTCCAGTTGTTCGATCGCTGCCGGGTACTTCCTGGCTTTGAAAAAGAGCATTCCAAGATTGATGCGCGCGAGGGGGTACTTCCCGTTGACGCTGATCGCGCGTTCAAATGTCGTCTGTGCCTGTTGCGTCTGCTCCAGGAGGACGTATTGCTCACCCATCTTGTTTAGTGCGAGCAGATACTCGGGGAAGACCTTGAGGGCCTCGTCAAGCTGTTTGATCGCCTCCGCAGGTTTGTTTTCGCGGACACGCTTCAAGCCCTGCTCATAGAGTTTCCGCGCTGGCTTCGGAACTTCCTGAAGTTCGGCGACGGTCAGGATGCGGTCCTTTGTCCTCATCGCCAGGTCATCGATCTTCTCCTTGAGGTAGATCTGCACGGTGAAGGTTCGCGAGAAGTTGCCGAAGACTTCGATGGTCTCTGAAGCCGTTTCGAAGCTCTGGTGATCTGACGGGACAACGACGTGGTACGAGCTGCTTGGCATCTGGCGAAACTCGAAGTTGCCGATTGAATCGCTGAAGGTTTCCTGCGCGACTCCGCCGGTGGACAATTCGAGAACGACTCGCATGCGTTGATCCGGAATTTGTCCGCTGGGAAGGAATATCTTGCCGCGAATCGTGTGAGCTGGCGGGGCTGCCCGAGTCGACGCGCTTGGGTCCCGGGTCGTCGTCGGCTGTTGCGTCTGCGCCTGCACGGGCGATAAAGAAATGAGCCAACAAATGCCGACTGCGACGGCGAGAGCGGAGAGACTGGCAAGTCGTTGCATACCACACCTCACGTTGCCACAAATGGAAAATGCCCGGCGCCTGGATCAGGTCCAACGCCTGAGCCATCGTCGGTGAGACTAACACTCAATCGATCTTAGAAGTAGGACTTCAGCCGACGGAAGGTATCCGTCAGCGACTCGGATAACACCCGGGTCTGACCGACGGTTGTCACAAAATTGGTATCCCCGTCCCAGCGTGGGAGGACGTGGAGGTGAAAATGGTCTGCAACTCCAGCGCCGGCGGCCCGACCGAGGTTCATCCCGAGATTGAATCCCTCCGGTCTGTACTCGGCAAGGAGTGCGTTTTGAGCTTTCTTTGCCAAGTCCATTATCTCATCCGTGACGTGCTTCTCTGCATCAGCGACGAGCCCAATATGAGCGTCAGGGACGATCAGAAGATGCCCGCTGGTGTAGGGGTACAGATTGAGCACGACATAGGCCGACGGGCCGCGATAAAGCACAAACCGCGCCGCATCAGCTTCTGGCCCTCCATCCTCGGCGAGGCTGCAGAGGACGCAGCTTGTTTCCAGCTGCGGGCGAGCGACGTAGCTTGCACGCCAGGGGCTCCAGAGAAAATCCATATGATGCGAATACCCAGTCACCCGCGGAGGGCCAGTTTCCTGAGAAACCACCTCAACCAGTTTCGCTGGGCGTCGGCGGGGCATCAACCGCGATCTCGGCGTTGATCAGTTCCTTCAGCTCCTTGCCGGGTTTGAAGTACGGCACTCGCTTGGCAGGAATATCAACCGGCGCTCCCGTTTTCGGATTGCGTCCCCGGCGAGCATCGCGCTGGCGCACACGGAAAGAGCCGAAACCGCGCAACTCGATCTTCTCGCCTCGATTGAGCGCCTGAATGATATTCTTGAAAACCTCCTCGACAATTACCTCCGAGTCCTTCTTCGTCAACTCGGCGGCGCGAGCAACCTCTTCCACTAGTTCAGCCTTCGTCATCTCTCCTCCAATGCCCGAGCCCACAGGCGCTCCAGCGCTACGAAAAGCAGCGGGACTGCTGAGCGACTCACGCTCGAACTGCCAGCGAGCCACGACTCAGCGTCCTGCCGTGATGATCACTTCCACTGGTATTTGAACTTCACGGACGTATCAATCTCACCAAACTCAGTCGGCAGGCGACTCGGGAGGAACCTCTCAAGCCCTGTCTGGCCGAGGAAATCAAGGAGCGAAAACCCCTCACGAAGCTTGGGCGGGGTGACTATCCGCGGCTCACCCTTGATGCCCACCATCTTCGCCGTTTGCCGGATCGAATCCTCATAGTTGCCGAGCTCATCGACCAGACCATTGTCGACTGCTGTCTGTCCCGTAAAAACGCGACCGTCAGCCAACTTCCGAATGCCCGTCTCGTCGAGCTCCTTGTGTCCCTTGCGACCCTCGCTGACGGCAACCACGAACTGATTGTAGAGCTCGTCGACCATTGCCTGAAAATACTCACGTTCGCGCGGCGTCAAGTCCTTTGTCGGCGACCCTGTGTCCTTAAATTCCCCGCTCTTGAAGACCTCAGGCTTGATCTTTGCCCAACTTGCCAGATCCTTGAGGTTGAACCACTCCGCGATGACCCCGATACTTCCCGTTACCGTTCCGGGATTGGCGAAGATGCGGTCGGCGGGGCACGCAATATAGTAGCCTCCGGATGCAGCCACTGAACCCATCGAGACGACCACCTTCTTCTTGTTCTCTTCCCTGACGCGCTTCACCTCGCGATGAATCTCCTGCGAGGGGGCGACACCGCCGCCCGGGCTATCGATTCTCAAGATGATCGCTTTGACGTGTCCGTCGTCTCCATATTGTTTGAGTTGACGATTAACTCGCTTTGCCATCGCCCCGTCAATCACACCCTCAATCGGGATAACCGCGATCCGATCGCCCCCAACTCCACTAAAGCCGCCTTCGTCCGACATGACGACGGCGCCAATGATCAGAACCAGGCTGAAGCCCCCGACCAGAACTCCCGCCAGGACAAGAATCCAGATGAGACTACTTCTTTTCATACTAGATAGACGCCGAGATCGCCACACGGGAGGAGTGGCACCGATAGGTCAGAACCGGGGACGAGGACAACTCTGAAACGAAGCGGCGGGAGCCCGGCCCCCCGCCACTTCTCGATTCCCACCGTCGGTCACCAGGACCTAGCTCTTATTATCGCTATCACTCACGACATTAAAGTCCGCGATCTCACCGAGACTCGCCATGCCGCTCTCCGAAGCCGTGTAACTCCGGACATCGACAATCGGCTCGTCTTTTCCGACTGCTCGTGCCGAAAGACCGATCTTTTTAGCCTCGCGGTCCATCTTCAGTATCTTGAACGCGAGCTCCTGCCCGATCGTGACGGCGTCCTCCGGTTTCTCGACATGCTGATCCGAGAGTTCCGAGACGTGACAGAGGCCTTCGATACCGTCTTCAAGCTCGACGAAAGCACCGAAGTTGGCGAACCTCGTCACTTTGCCGTTGACGACATCGCCCGGCCGGTGAGTGTCAAAGAAAACATCCCAGGCGTTTGGTTCGAGGTCCTTGATCGAAAGCGACAGCCGACGGTTCTCGATATCGATCGCCGTGATCATCGCTTCAACTTCCTGATTCTTCTTGAGCGCTTCGCTCGGATGCTTGATCCGCTTCGTCCAGGAAATATCGGACACGTGAACCAACCCGTCAATGCCATCCTCGATTTCGACGAAGGCGCCAAAGTCGGTCAGATTGCGAACCCGACCCTTGACGCGGATGCCGACCGCATAACGCTCGCTGAGCGTGTCCCAGGGGTTGGTTTCGATCTGTTTCAGACCAAGGCTGATACGTCGATTATGTGCGTCGACCTCAAGCACCGCCGCCTCGACTTCCTGGCCAACGGCAAGCAACTTCGAAGGATGCTTGACGCGCTTCGACCAGCTCATCTCCGAGACGTGAACCAGCCCTTCGATCCCGGCCTCGAGTTCAATAAACGCACCGTAGTCGGTCAGCGACACGACCTTGCCCTTGACGCGGGAGCCGATCGGATAACGTTCACCAATCGTCGCCCACGGATCGGGGAGTAACTGTTTGTAGCCCAGGCTGACCCGTTCGCGCTCGCGGTCGAACTTCAGGACCTTGACCTGGATCGTCTCACTGACCTTGAAGAGTTCACTCGGATTCTGAATTCGGCCCCAGGACATATCGGTGATATGCAGCAGGCCGTCGATGCCGCCAAGATCGACAAAGGCACCGTACTCGGTGATGTTCTTGACCTGACCATCGACGATGATCCCGTCTTCCAGACCCTTCAGGGTATCGAGCTTGCGTGAGGCGATGTCTTCCTCAAGTACAGCCTTGCGGGAAAGCACAATATTGCCGCGCTTCTTGTTAACCTTGAGGACCCGAACGTCGATTTCCTTGTTGCGGAAGCTGTCCAGATTCCGCACCGGACGGACATCAACCTGGCTCCCGGGGAGAAACGCAGCGATTCCTCCAATGTCGACCCTCAGTCCGCCTTTGATGCGATCAATGACGCGACCAGTCAGAGTTGTCCCATCCCGATAGGCTTGCTCGATGTGATCCCAGGTTTGCATCCGGATCGCATCGGCGCGTGAGAGCTCGACATAACCTTCACTGTTCTCGAGCTGCTTGACGAGAACGTCGACCTGATCGCCGGGCTTGACCGTGATCTGATCGCCGTCCATGAACTCTTCAAGCGAGACGATTCCTTCGGACTTGAAACCGATATCGATGATCACCGCTTTGTCGGTAACCTTCTCGACCGTCCCCTTAACAACTTCGCCTTCGCTAATCTCGGCGTGATGCTGCTTCTCATGACGGTCAAGGATGGCGCCGAAATCCTCCATTCCGAACTCGCCATTCTCACTCGCGGTGCTCTCGGATTCTGCGGCATCCCCCTCAGCCGAAGCCTCATTCAAACTAGCGACTTCCGGCAAAGTGGGTACTTCTGGGTTGTCCTCGGGTGTCGAGGTGGTTTGCGCGCTCTCGGCGGGGTTCAAGGCCTGTTCAGGGGCCTCGGCGCTCACACCGGTAGCGTGTGGGTCAGGGATCGTAGTTGACATTGAAACTGGACTTCCTCCTAACAAACTATGCGAGCCTCAAATCGACTCTGCACTTCTGAATCTCGTTCAGGGAACCTGAATCATAAACCTTCGGGCGTCATTTGCCAAACGCTGATCGGCGATTGTCACCCGCGAATTGGGTTTTTCGCTATTCAGCAAGCGCCAGCAGTTCGCGCTCGATCTGACGAAGATGTTCGACGACGCGTTGAATCATCCAGTCCGGAGTCGAGGAGCCCGCGCTGACACCTACGCGCTCAACACCTCGCAGGTCTTCCGCGACGATCTCCTCGGGCGTCTCGATCAAGAGCGCACGCGCGCATTCAGAACGGGCACTCTCGACCAGCTTGTTGCTGTTGGCGCTGTGACGGCCGCCAATGACATAAACCAGATCGACTTCTGACGCCAATTCGCGCACCGCGGCCTGATTCTCCTCAGTCGCGTCGCAAATCGTCTCGCAAACCTTAACTTCACGAGCTCGATGGGTTAGGGCAGCGATGATCGCATGATACTTTTCCGGGCTGATCGTCGTTTGCGCGATCGTGGCAACGCGATCGAGCTCGGGCAGACCCTCTGCCTCTTCGGCCGATCTGACAACATAGGCATCGTTATCGATATAGCCGAGGATCCCGCGAATCTCCGGGTGATCCCGATCTCCGGCGATGACAACGGTATAACCCTCGGCCTTCAGCTCGACGGCCTTCCGTTGTGAATAATGGACGTAAGGACAGGTGCCATCCATGACCCGGAGCCCGCGCGCCTTGAGCTCGTTGTAGGATTCGGGTGGAACTCCGTGAGCCCTGATGACGACCACACTCCCTGCCGGGAGACTCTTGGCGTCGGCCATTTCGATCCCGTCTCGTTCCAAACGCGCCGTCTCCTGCGCGTTATGGATAAGCGGCCCGATCGTCACGACTCGCTGCCCGTCGGCCTTCTCAAGGGCACGATAGGCGAGGTCAACGGCTCGCTTGACGCCCATACAGAAACCCAGGCTGTCAGCCAACAGAATCTCCATCAAACCCCCAAACAGACGACCGATCGCCTGTTCACGCCTGCGAATGACCAATAACTCTATCCGCACTCGTAAGCTGCTGTCAACCTTCAAGATGGTGGCGGGTGTGCGACATGAAAGTTAGCGAATAGACAGAACTTCTTCTTTGTGGCATAGTTCTGAGCGTATAGATACGCTCAGAGAGGAGACTTGCCATGTCTGATTCGCTCGTTATCTTGGAG
>JANNRD010000656.1:0-5713 GCA_031401095.1 Acidobacteriota bacterium | reverse complement strand
CCCGGAATTACCCGGAAAGAAGGCCTGTACAAAGCGGGAGGTCGCCGAGCGAGACCTTCTTGCCGCCAGACTGCGCGCTGTTGAACTCGCTCTGGGTGTACTCCAGGGCTTTCAGCACTTTCGCCAGTTGCTCGGGCTGGTTGACTGCCCACTGCTTCTGTGGCGCCAGACGGATGCGTGCACCGTTTGCACCGCCGCGCCTGTCCGAGCCACGAAAAGTGGAGGCCGACGCCCATGCGGTCGACACCAGTTGCGAGACCGATAGACCGGAAGCCAGGACCTTGGCCTTGAGGGCGGCGATGTCCTCTTCATCGATTAGCTTGTGATTGACCCCGGGTATCGGGTCCTGCCAGATGAGTTCTTCTGCGGGAACCTCCGGGCCGAGGTAACGAGCACGCGGGCCCATGTCGCGGTGAGTCAGCTTGAACCACGCCCGGGCGAACGCGTCTGCGAACTCGTCCGGATTCTCCATAAAGCGCCGTGAAATCTTTTCGTAGGCACGGTCGAACCGCAGCGAGAGGTCCGTCGTCAGCATGGAAGGCGCGATACGCTTTGACTTATCGTGGGCATGCGGCACCGTACCTGCACCCGCGCCACCCTTCGGCTGCCACTGATGCGCGCCGGCCGGGCTCTTCGTCAGTTCCCATTCGTAGCCGAACAGGTTCAAGAAGAAATTGTTGCTCCACGTCGTCGGCGTGGCAGTCCAGGTGACTTCCAGACCGCTGGTGATCGCGTCGGCGCCTTTGCCCGTACCGAAGTTGCTCTTCCAGCCCAGGCCCTGCTCTTCGAGGGGTGCGGCTTCGGGCTCGGGTCCCACATGCGACGCAGGGCCGGCGCCGTGGGTCTTGCCGAAGGTGTGGCCGCCGGCAATCAGCGCCACCGTCTCTTCGTCGTTCATCGCCATGCGGGCGAACGTCTCGCGGATGTCCCTCGCCGCCGCGACGGGATCCGGCTTGCCGTTCGGGCCTTCCGGATTGACGTAGATGAGGCCCATCTGCACGGCGGCGAGCGGATTCTCCAGGTCCCGGTCGCCGGCGTAGCGCTTGTCATCCAGCCACTTGCTCTCGGAGCCCCAGTAGACGGATTCGTCCGGCTCCCAGACGTCCTCGCGACCGCCGCCGAAGCCGAAGGTCTTGAATCCCATCGACTCGAGCGCAACGTTGCCCGCGAGGATCATGAGGTCGGCCCAGGAGATCTTGCGGCCGTACTTCTGCTTGATCGGCCAGAGCAGCCTGCGCGCCTTGTCGAGGCTGACGTTGTCGGGCCAGCTGTTGAGGGGCGCAAAGCGCTGCTGGCCGGCTCCCGCGCCGCCGCGGCCGTCGCCGGTCCGGTAAGTGCCGGCGCTGTGCCATGCCATGCGGATAAACAATGGCCCGTAGTGACCGAAGTCCGCCGGCCACCACTCCTGCGAGTCGGTCATGAGCGCCCCGAGATCCTTCTTCACGGCCGCGAGGTCAAGGCTCTTGAACTCTTCGGCGTAGTTGAAGCCCTTGCCCATCGGGTCGGACAGCGGCGATTTCTGGCGCAGGATTCTCAGATTGAGGTGTTCGGGCCACCAGTCGCGGTTGGTTTTTACATCGCCACCCGCAGCGGTATGCTGGAATGGGCACTTCGATTCGGTTGACACTGGGTTTGCCTCCATGACGAGATTGACAAGTGTTGACCCACACAAAGGGACGCCTGTTCGCGTCCATCCGGGGCTCAGTGTACCCACAGCGGTGTGACCTTTCAAAGACATTGTTTGGATGAGTGTGATAGGTTATGCCTATGAACCTCGGGCCGCATCCATTCACGCTGCGGCAGCTCCAGTACGCCGTCGCGGTCGCCGAGTTGCTCAGCTTCCGCAAGGCCGCGGAGCGCTGCCACGTCTCGCAGCCCTCCCTCAGTGCGCAGCTCGCGCAGATCGAGGAGATGCTCGGAGTGCGGCTCTTCGAGCGCGACCGCCGGAGAGTGCTCGTCACGGCGGCCGGGCGTGAGATCATCGAGCGTGCTCGGCTCATCCTGCGCGAGACCGACGACCTCGTAGAGCTCGCGCGCCGCTCCGCAGATCCGCTCTCGGGCACACTACGGATCGGCGTCATCCCGACGATCTCGTCGTACCTCCTGCCGCGGCTGACCGCCGCGCTGCGCGAGACCTACCCGCGCCTGACCGTTCTCTGGGTTGAGGACAAGACGGAGGTTCTCGTGCGGAGCCTCGAGGGCGGCACGCTCGACGCAGCGCTCCTGGCGCTCGAAGCCGACATCGGCGACGTCGAGCGCGAGATCATCGGACCAGACCTGTTCGTTCTTGCCACCCCAGTGGGTCATCCGCTCGGAGCGAAGGCGGGACCCGCGAAGGCCTCGGAGCTAAAAGGTGCGAGCGTGCTTCTCCTCGATGATGGACACTGCTTCCGGAAGCAAGCACTCGCCTTCTGCTCGGGCGCGAAGGCCCACGAACTCGAGTTCCGCGCAACGAGCCTCTCGACGCTCGCGCAGATGGTCGCCGGTGGTGCGGGCGTGACGCTGCTTCCCGAGCTCGCTGTGGCGACCGAGGTGAAGCGCGCCGAGCTTTCGATTCGACTCTTCGCGCAGCCAGCGCCCAAGCGGACCATCGCGTTCGTGTGGCGAAGGCGCTCGCCCCTCGGCCCGGCGCTCCGCCAACTCGCAACAACGGCCCGGGCCGCGTACGGCCACGCGTCGGCATCGACTGCTCCCCGCAAAGGCTCGGGAAAACCGAAGACGGAGCGCCGACCCCATTGAACCTTGGCCGAGCAGCCTATGCGGTGTCACCCATGTTCGCGGTTAATCGGGCGAAGCCTTCACAGATTTGCTCCGCGCCCATTTCAAGCCAGGGCCATCGGCACACCAACGCCATTCGGCCGTGCAAACGAACCCTGCCACTATCCGGGCCTTTACTCGCTTGTCCCTGACCTCGTTGTCCTTTGTCCCTGAATTGTGGCAAAATCTTCCTTTCTCGCAATCAGCCTTAGGTTAATCAGGAGCGATCATCATGAGCGAAGAAGTAAACATCGAAGCAACCGCAACCGTCGAGACTCCAGTCGAGCCGGAAGTCCAGGAGGAGCTCTCCTATCACGCCGTCCAGAAGGATGGAACGATCACTGCCATCTGGGAGATGCGTGGTCGCAAACACATTCGCACGATCGATCCCCGCAGCGATGAAGGCCGTCATCTTCTGGGTCCTCACGAACAGGACAGCAATCCGGATGGTGCGCACTAAGGCCGGTATCTGAAACGTTTAGGGAGCGGAGATTTGATCTCCGCTCCGTGGTCGTCTCAGTCCAGGCCGCCCCTCGGCTCACCTTGCAGATCACCAGAGTCGAACTCAAGAACATCAAGAATCACGCCGACGCGGAGTGGGCCTTCCTGCCCGGCCTGATCGCCATCTGCGGTCCTAACGGTTCAGGAAAGACAACCATTCTTGAAGCGATCGCCTGGGCTCTGTTTGACCAACTCGACTACAAGCGCGAGGACTTCGTCAAACGCGGCGAGCGAAAGGGCCAAGTCGCTGTCAGCTTCATCTCTGATCTCGACGAGCGCGAATATACCGTCCAACGTGACACAAGCGGCAGCTATCTAGTCTTCGATGCGGTCACGAGAGCGAGGCTCGCTGAGCAGCGGAATCAGGTTCTTCCATGGCTGTGCCAGCACATCGGGGTTGAGCCTGGCACCGATCTCGCATCGCTCTTCCGCACGACCATTGGCGTCCCACAAGGAACGTTTACGCGCGATTTTGCACTTCGACCAGCCGAGCGCAAGAGTGTCTTTGATCATACACTCAAGGTCGATGAGTACCGGGATGCCTCCGACCGCCTGCGGCAGACGGTCAAGTACCTCGATGCAGAGGCAACGAAGGTGGAGATCGCGATCGCCGCTGCGGAAGGGGAGCTCAAGTCCTACGTTCAAACCAACGACGACCTGACGTTCGCGCGAGCTCGGCGGAAAGAGCTGCTGGAGCAGCATGAAGGCGCGGCCGCCGACCAAGCCAACCTGTCACGTGAGGTGGCAGAGCTGGACGAACTAAGACGTCAAACCGAATCCTATCGGAGCACCTCTGAGAGGCTTGACGTCAAGTTGCGACTTACTCGAGATAAGTTGACGTCCACTAGCGAAGCCGCCGCGCAATCAAAGGCGGCCTCATCCCTTGTCGAATCCGCCAGACCCGGCTACGAGGCCTATCTCAGAGCCGCCGGTCGACTCAACGATCTGGACCAGCAGCGCGCGGGGCGGGACAAGCTGCAATCGGATCTCGCAGTGGTTGAACGCCGGGACATCGAGATTCGGGCACGAATTGACCACTATCGAAAACGCATTGAAGAAGCGAGCTCAGCCCAACAAGAGCTTATCGGACTCTCCCAGATGATCGAAGAACAGGCCCGGCTTGAGGCGCGTATCGGTGTGCTTCGCGAGGGCCGCGGGGCTCGTCAGGGTCTTCAAACACAATTAGATAGAGTCGATGAAGAGTTGCAGCGGCTGCGAAAGCGTTATGCAGAGCTTGCCAGGGACCTGGATCACGCGAACGCGCAGAAGGAGATGGCCGAGCGCGTGCCGGGACTCGAGACTGAGCGGATGCAACTTGAGACGGTGATCTCGCGAGAGGAGCTCAGGGTTCAGGGTCTCAAGATCAAGCGGGAGCAGGTTGATCGCCTCTCTCGCGAACTATTTCGACTGCGAAGTGAAAGCGACCTGGTGAAGCGCGAACTCGCTGAACTCGAGACTCTCGCCGAAGCGGCAGCTCGTGTCGGCACAATCGGCGCGAGCTATCGAGACGAGACTTCACGACTTGCCCAGTTGCGCGCTGAGGTTGAACGAGACAGCGCCATGGTGATCAGCCTCGAAAGCGGCGGGATTTGCCCGCTCCTCACCGAGAAGTGCCTCAATCTCCAACCCGGCGAGTCACTCGATGCTCGTTTTCGCGAAGGGATATCCTCGCGGAGGCTCGAAATCTCGCGGCTTGAGGAAGTTGGATCACAGCTGGCCGTAGAGTTGAACCGATCTCAGGAAGCAGCCGCTCATCTCGCTCGATTGCCGCAGTTGCAGGCAGATCTGAGGCGTCTTGACGAGGCGATTGTCTTTCAGACACAGCAAGTCGCAATCTGTCAAACCGACGTCTCAGCCGCAAGTAAGGACTTCGCTGTGGAACTCGCATCGGCACAGGCGAGAAGGCCAGACATCGAAGAGGAACTGACTGTCGCGCGCGCAGCGCAGCTGGCATACCAACGAGTCGATTTCCTCCAGGTTGAACTTGGATCGATCAAGGAGCGCGGAAAGGACCAGCGCGATGAACGCGAAGAGATAGCGGCTCGGCTGCGAGATACCCTGGAGGTGGACGGTCATCTCAACGAGGCAGAGGAGTCGCTGAGGGCGCTCGGAAATCCGCGGGGACGCGCCGACACGATCAGACAGCAACTCGTGCAAGCTGAGGAATGGAGGAACGTCGCTGACGGTGCCGCGGTCGAAGCCGTGGCCATCGCCGCAGACTTCGAGAGGGTGTCGACCGCGCTAGTCGTTTACGCTACTCTCGAGATTGACCTCGCCGAAGCGAGAGGCACGCGGGCTGCGAATGAACTCGACTACCGAACCTTCATCGCGAACGAGCAGGCAGCCTCGGCGCTCCAGCACCGGGAGCAGGAAGTCGCGCAGATCATCATCGAGGTCACCGAGACAGAAGACGCGTTCAACACTGCGATGTCCGAGCAGACGCGCCTCAGAGCCT
>JANNRD010000655.1:0-2445 GCA_031401095.1 Acidobacteriota bacterium | reverse complement strand
GTAGTCAAACTACAAGGGCCCAACTGGTTCTTTGCACCCAAGGACCTGTCCTTCTCGGGCGAGTACGAACAATATCTCTCAATCGACAAGGTGTTCTTGCGTTTCAGCAGTGGTATTCAGACGAAACGTGATGCGCTTACGATTCAGCACTCGGCTGAAGACCTCGGCAGGATCAGTAGCGACTTTGCGTCCCTTCCAATTGAAGCGATTCGCGCAAAATATCAGCTGCCCGACGACGGACGGGACTGGACGATTCAAGGGGCAAAGAATGATCTCGCAACCAACAGCCCAGTTGTTATCGACATCATGTACCGCCCTTTTGATGTCCGTAAGACACTTTGGACGGGGAAGACCAAAGGCTTCATCGGATATCCGCGATCTGAGACGATGGTCCACATGCTACTGCCCAACATTGGGATGAACCTGAAAAGGCAGATGCAGGATCTCAATTGGTCGTATGCGTCGGTTACTCGCAATGTCGTCGAATCTGCCGTTCACTTTAGTACGCCAAGCAATCCGCATTTCTTTCCGTTGTACTACTACTACGACATCGGCGATGGCCGACTGTTTGCAAACAACTGCACTATGAGAGGACGCCGGCATCACAACCTCACTAGCAGTCTGATCGCGACGTTAGCGAACACCACGCAGCTTAGGTTTGTCGAAGATGGTCGGGGTGACATGGAACTGACTTTCGGCCCCGAAGACGTGTTTAGTTACTCCTATGCTGCCTTTCACAGTCCCATCTGGCGATCCCGTTACGCAGAGTTCTTGAAGATTGATTTTCCACGGCTACCAGTGCCGAATTCTACCGAAGTGTTTCAAGCGCTCGCCGAATGCGGTAGCCAACTCATCGCCCTGCACTTGATGGAAACGCCCAAGGTCGACGACTACATCAGTACCTATATCGGTCCTACGAGCCCCGAGGTCGGCAGAATCGGTTGGTCGGAGGACATTGTATGGCTTGACGCCGTCGCAACGAAGAAGGGCCAGCCCGCCACTCCAGGCACCATCGGCTTCCGCGGAGTGTCCGAGACGGTGTGGAACTTCCACATCGGCGGCTACCAGGTCTGCGAGAAGTGGCTCAAGGATCGCAAGGGCCGCACGCTCTCCAAGGACGACATCGCCCACTACCAGAAGATCGTCGTCGCGCTCAACGAGACCATCCGCCTGATGCAGGAGATCGACGAGGTAATCGAGCAGCACGGCGGCTGGCCGGGGGCGTTCGCCGCGTCGGGCGATGCCACGCCAGCTGGGGCGGAAGACGCCAAGGTCGTTGGCGGGATCACCCCACCCTACACCGCACCGGAAGTGCCTGTGCGGAAGGTCGCGGAGGAGAGACTGATTCCCGGCGTCGATCGGAAGAAGAATGTCACGGAGCAGACATCCGACGACGATGACGATTCGAGGATGACAGACCTGACGCTGGAGATCTGATCTGGGCAGTGCGCAGCATCTTCATTGATCGCAATTCGATGACAGTGAGGGAAGCATCGTCGGCCCCCCGAACGGTGCTTCAAGCGGAGGCGTCGGCCGATGCTTCACCCGATTTCTTGGACCGGCTCATCCGGATTGCGAGTCGCCGGGGAATTGTCACGCTTTCGGGCGGGATCGTTCACCCGGCAACCTTTTCAGTCGACGACTATGATCGCGATCGCTTGAAGCGCCATTTCCTTGCAGCGCTCGGCGGCGCAGCCTGGGTCGATCGTTCTGAAGCGATTCGGAGGTTTGCCGGGTGGTTGGGGTTCAGGCGGGCAGGGCCGAGAATCGTGAAGGTAGGGAAGTCGTTGATCAATGGCCTTCTCAGGGATGGCCGACTCGAGAAGGGCGGCGGCCTGATTCGTCGGGTATGACTGTTGTTGGCCGAGGCGCGCTCACACCAGGGACGATCACAGCCTGCGCACCCTTGATTTGGACGTCTCGCGCTCTTGCCGGAGAATTCAGAATCGTGGTTGGTCCCCAACGATCACAGTAGACCCGCCTCTCTTAACAGCCTCCTAACAGTCTCAGCGTCTTTGACTCACCCAGTCTCGTCCAGCTGAGCAGGCAATGTGTTCATGATGTCAGCGAACTTCCTGTAAGTTCGCAGCGCCCTGAGCTCCTCTTGGAAGCGAGGCCTGACTCCTTCGACCGCCAGGCGAACGATCGGGTCTTCCCCCTCCCAATTGGTGAAGTCGCTCCGCATCATCAATCGCTTCCACGCATAATCGAACTCCTCCGACGTGGCGTCTTCGCTCTGTCGCAGTTCGGCTTTGATTGGGGCTGTCAAAGCAGCTTGTGACGTATCGGAAGCCTCCAACCAGAGCTCCGGACCCACACCGAGCAACAGCCAGTCAAGGCTGAGGTTGGTCTTCCGCGCGTTCTTGAGCAAGTTCGCCGTGTCGGGGAGCTTCGGTTTCGTGCCAACCCAGCTGGACGCCGTAGTCCTCCCAACGCCAATGGAGG
>JANNRD010000654.1:0-2837 GCA_031401095.1 Acidobacteriota bacterium | reverse complement strand
GTCCCGCACGGATTCAATGCTCCACTGCTTGTGAACGTAGGGTTGCGGATTCGCACGGTCGCTAAGCCAGAGTAGGACTGTTCCCTGACACGCAAGGACAAGCCGTCCAGCTCTTTCACGGACCACGCGCTTCGGACGCTGTGACATAAGGCGCACGGCGCTCCACGCCGATCACTGACCCTCAAAGGAGGGAGGGCTGGTCGCAGTGAATGAACCATGAAAAAGGCTCATACAGGTTGTGGCGTCCAAACTGCGTGGATCGACCGATCGCGCGAGGATAGGCAACTAGTTTGAGGGTCTCCCTGAGACGAACATGCCAGAGCATGAAACCATTCGGCTGCAAGAAGATGAGGGTGTGACTGAGACCATTTGTGTCACGCCGCATGGGTCCGGTGTCTACCGCCTCGAGCAGACACCTGTCTGGAACCTCGACCTGACGATGTACCTTGGTGACCTCATTGAACTCGAACCCCTGGCCGATGGCACACACCGCTTCGTCCGGCTAGTCGAGGGAGCAGCTCTGAGGCACTTTGATTGGTTCGTTCCTGAATTCTTTGTTGAATCTCGGGAGTATGAAGAATTCGGGGCGGCAGTTGAGGCGGCAGGTGGCGTGTGGGAGGGAATAATGGTTGGTTGGCTTCTGGTGCATCTCCCCGAGTCGAGCCCATTCGATGTGGTGGGGGAACTCAATCGCCGGATAGAGGCCGCAAGACCGGCGCCACCGACGCGGTGGTGGGAGGTATGGAAGCGCCGTCGGCCGGGGTAATAGGTCCTTCGATGCGCTCGGAGAGTGGGTAAGTTGGTCGGCAGCTTGGCGCCAGGTGATGCCTGGTGCTAGTCGCCCACAGCTGAGAGAACAGCATGGGCCATCTCGTTAGAAGGACGTCTCGCGTGGCGGCGAACGGCCCCTTTCCACCCTCAGCTTGAGCTGGACAAGACTCAGTGCGCACCGCGCGTGCCGGGCTACATGCGAGTCCAGGGTCGGGCTGTTCGAGCGTTTCGGACCGACGGGCGACTTGCTCCTGGAGACCATATTGCCTTTGAACTGTGGGTGTGCCGGAGTGGTGACGAACCAACTGGACCCGCCTATATCTACTACGACGACTTCGTACGAGCCACTTACATGGAGGCTTATCTTGACGGCAACCGCCAGCGTGCGACCTAGCGGGCTACGAGTTCAGCGTTATTGATGGCCCATCCGAGAAACCAACGCTGACTGTTAGCGAGCTGGAAGATGTGCTCGCCCGATTCGGCAGGCTTGAGACGCGTACACTGAGAACAGACAACGCGAAGAGATGGTGGCAGTTCTGGTTGACCTGAAGTAACGACGCCTGACAGGGCGACGCGAGAGTCAGGCTCGCTAACGCGCGCGCGCTTGAGCCCCGAACTACGGCCCCACCCAAGAGGAGGTTGAAGTGGTTGCTAACATTGCCCTCCTGGGCGATTCAGTCTTCGACAATCGGGCATACACGGGCACCGAACCTGACGTGGTTGCCCATCTCCGTTCCTTGCTTCCTTCAGGCTGCCAAGCCTCGCTCTTTGCCGTAGACGGGAGCACGACGCGTGACCTGCCCTCTCAACTTTCAGGCCTATCGCCCGATGTCACTCATCTGGTGATCTCGGTTGGAGGAAACGATGCCCTGCTGAACAGCGACCTACTGTCGCGTCCGGTTTCGTCCACCACGGAGGCGCTGGCCCTGTTTGGAGATCGGGTCACGCAGTTCGAGTCGGCTTACCGTTTGGCGATATGCGCTGCCCGGGCCCTGGACCGTGAGACCACAACCTGCACCATCTACAACGGCAACATCGAAGGTATTCAAGGACGCCTGGCTCGGGTCGCGCTCATGATGTTCAACGATGTTATTCTGCGCGTCGCTTTTGAAGAGCGGCTGCCCGTGATCGACCTCAGACTCATATGCACGGAGGCGAGCGACTACGCGAACCCGATCGAGCCATCGGGAAGAGGCGGCTGGAAAATAGCGGAAGCCATCACGCGAGCCCTTTGCCTCGTCGATGGAGGAGGCGGACATAGCCGCGTGTACGCCTGAGAGCAACGGAAGAAAATGAGTGATCTGAGCCTTCCACCACCGCTCGGGCGCTACATGTGGGCGCAAAGTGATGAATTGCAATGGCACATCTCCATTCACAATTGCGCGTATGGAAGCAGACTTTCCTTGCGGCACGAGGAGTGGGGGAGGGTTGACTCGCTGTTTGAACAGGTATCGGCATCTCTGACATCGACACTTGTCCTGATACTAACGGAAGATTCAGCCGAGGATGCAGCCCGCATTGTCTCCGTATTCTTTGAGCCCCTCGTGGACGTTGTGATTGCAGTCAGCTATCCCGAGCAGAAGGTGTCAATCGCTGCCGACTATCTGCTATGGGACCAATTTGAGCGCGGATTCAGAGACTTGATTGATGAGGCCGAACGATTGCTGCACGAAGGACCCGTGATTGACGCGTTGCTCTACAGTCTCCGGAAGTTGCAGATGATAGGGCCGGTTGGCGGAGTAGAGGAGCCGGGCATGCCTGGAGGCGAACAAAGCTGGACAACATTCTCCGGTGAGACCAATGCTCAGCCAAGCGGTGTCTGGCGCCGTGGCAATACTCTGATAATGCACAAGGATGCTCCACTTCCGGACAGGTGTATCAAATGCAATATTGCGACCAATGGGTCTTACATACGGCGGAGACTTTCATGGCACCACCCAGCTCTGGCCTCGGTACTTTCAATATTTACCTTTTTGATAAAGTAATTAATGGGTATTAATTTTTCCCGGTAATGAAACTCACCCTCCTTTATTTTTACCTTCATAATACTGAAATGAACGGGCAGG
>JANNRD010000653.1:0-3121 GCA_031401095.1 Acidobacteriota bacterium | reverse complement strand
GCTCGTCAATCACCTCGCAATCGATCGGAGCTGGCTTGAGACGCGATTCAAGGAAGCGCAATTCGAAGCAAAATGGGAGTCGGTTGTCGTCAAGGAGATCGCGACCGATGCCGATGTCGCCTGGGTCATGGCGCATCAGTTCGAGTATCCGGAACTTCGCGCTGAGGAGGCGCCTCAGCGACTCTATCGCAACAATCAGATGGCCGCCCACGCGCTGGGCTATGTCGGCGAGGTGAGCCCAGAAGAACTGAAGAAGGGCCAGTTCAGCAAGGACTCCGGATACAAACTGGGCGATATCATCGGAAAGGCCGGCATTGAACGCTACTACAACGACATCCTCACCGGAAGGGACGGCGCGCGGCGTGTGATCGTTGACAGCAAGGGCCGCATCCAGTCGGAGATCGAACGAGTCGATCCCGTCCCAGGCCGCGATCTTTACACCACGATTGACCTAGACATCCAGACAAAATCGGAACAAGAGGCCGATCTCATGCCGAGCGGCCGTGGCTCAATCGTCGTCATGGACCCAAACAATGGCGAGATCCTCGCCATGGTCAGCCGCCCGTCATTTGACCCAAACATCTTTTCACAACGTGCCAAAACACCCGAAGGAAAGACCGAGATAAGGGAGCTCCAGGAAGATCCCGACAAACCACTCTATAACCGCGTCATCCAGGGGCAATTCCCACCGGGCTCGACCTGGAAATTAATGACCACGGTCGCGGCTCTCAACGAAGCGGTCATCACGCCGACCAATTCGCGGATTCAGGATGGCGGCATCCAGATCGGCAACCGCTTTATGCGTTCGATCTCCAACTTCGGTCAACCTGATGTGATCACCGCCATCTCAAGATCGGCGGACGGCTACTATTACCGTCTTGGTCTCAAGCTTGGCGTCGAAAGATTCGAAAAATGGATTCATCTGTTTCATTTTGGCGAACTGACGGGAATCGATCTTCCGAACGAGCGCCGTGGGATCATCCCAACTCGCGCCCAAAAAGAGCGGTCAAAGATGGGGCGGTGGGGTGACTACGATATGGCTGCATCGGCATTCGGCCAGGGCCAGAACGCGCTTACCCCGATCCAGTTGCTGAGGTATGTCGGGCTCCTCTCGATGAACGGCAGAGCGCGGACGCCGCATCTGCTGCTGAGATCTGCTCCGGGAATTGACCGTGAAGGTAATGCCCTTGGGCAGATCACCTTTGTAGAGAAGAATGCATTCACCGTGCCGATGAGTGCCGAGACCGAGGAGATCGTCAGACGCGGCATGTGGGAGGCGGTCAATGGTGGTGGCACCGGCGGCGGTGCGCGGGTAGAGGGCTTTGACGTCTGCGGCAAGACCGGTACCGCTCAGGTCGCATCGACCGAGCGTGTGGGTTCCAGGAACAAGGACCACGCCTGGTTCATGGCCTTCGCGCCAAGAGACAAACCGGAAATCTGCAGCGTCATTCTGACGGAAAATGTCGGGTTCGGGTCGACCTACTCAGTCCCGCGCGCCAAAGGCATTTATGAGGACTACTACCGGCGGACGAGGAATCTGCCTGCGAAGCAACCCGAAGTAGTGGCAGAGAAGAGATAGACTGGCGTCATTTGAGATGCTGATTAACCGCAAGTATCTGGCTGATTTCGATTGGGTGCTCCTTGGGCTGGCGCTCGCCGTCGCCTGCTTTGGAGTGATCGAGATCTCGAGTGTACAGCCGTCCCCCGGACTCTTTCGCAAGCAGATCATGAACATTGGCATCGGTGTAGTGCTCGCCTTTGCCGTGACTCTCATCGATTATCGGACGATCGTTCGTGCGGCACCTGTTTTCTACGGTTTCGGTCTCGTCTTACTCGCCCTTGTCTTGAGCCCTCTGGGGCGGGTCGTCAACGGAAATAAGGCGTGGCTGTATTTTGGGCCATTTGGCCTCCAACCATCCGAGTTTGCCAAACTCTTTACCATCCTTTTGCTGGCCTATTTTCTGGGACAGGTACGCAAGCGCCCGCTCGATCTGCGGACCCTCGCGATTGCCGGAGCGATCTGGATCGTCCCGGTGATCCTCGTCTTCATGCAGAACGATACCGGCAGCACACTCAGTTTTGTGTCAATTTTCGCGGCACTCATCTTTCTTTCTGGGCTGCGGTGGAGTTGGCTTGCGGCCAGTCTGGCCGCGGTCCTCATCGTTGGAGTCATCGCAGTCCCCCGTATCAAGGAGATGAAGGGCTACAAGGCTGAACGCATCAAAGCTGTTTATTGGCCGGAGCTGGCCTCGAAACAGTATCGCTATCAGAACGAGCAATCGGAAATAGCCGTTGGGTCCGGGGGGATAGTTGGCAAAGGGATCCACAGCGGAACACAGGGTTCGCTTGGGTTCGTCCCCGCGGTCCATACGGACTTCATTTTCGCAGTTGCGAGCGAAGAGACAGGCTTTGTCGGCAGTCTCTCTGCTTTAACCATTTATTTGCTCATGATCACACGACTGCTCCAGATCGCGCGTCAGGCGCGCGATCGCACTGGGCTTTTGCTCGTCGCGGGATTTGCAGCATTGCTGCTCTATCACGTGACGGTCAGCGTCGGAATGGTCGTGCGACTACTTCCGGTCATGGGCATTCCCCTGCCGCTCATGAGTTATGGCGGCACTTCGGTCCTGGCGACCTTTTTCGGCCTTGGTCTCGCGCTCAATGTGCGCCTACGCCGATTTGTGAATTGAATACCGGTGAGGTTTTGGCTGATGCGGATTTCCGAGTGCTCGACATGATGTCAATTGCGAATTGCTTCGCAGTAGCGCGCACCCGCATCCAATCAGCGCTCCCCCGGTGACGCCAATCAATGGAGAACCACTAAATGTCCAAGGAATTAATTGTCAGCGTCAATGGACGTGAGAAGAAGATCGCCATCGTTGAGGACGATCTCGTGACTGAATTCTATGTCGAGCGCGGCGATGAGAATCAGGGAATTGTCGGCAACATTTACAAGGGCCGCGTCATGAAAGTCCTGCCGGGAATGCAGTCCGCTTTTGTTGATATTGGACTTGAGCGCGATGCCTTTCTCTATGTTTCAGACTTTTTTGAAAACGATGAGTTCGAAGGCGCATTTGTCGAGGAGCCAAAAGAACCGGCACGCCAACAACGACCGCCTGAG
>JANNRD010000652.1:0-1765 GCA_031401095.1 Acidobacteriota bacterium | reverse complement strand
GCCGCGACAGGGAGCCCAGTGCTTTTCAGCGCGGTCATGATCGAGTGAATGGCTTTCGTGTCACCTCCCAAGCATACTCTGACCGTCCGTAGAAAGGACTGGTCGCTTCGCCGAAGGATCTCGACCAAGACCGTTTGCGCGACGTCGTCTTCTACAATGATGGTGAGTGCCTTATTGTGTCCGCCAGTCATCAGGCTGATTGCTTGCGCCGTAGTGATACCTTTAACAAGCCTCAGGCCAGAGACGGCTCGGTCGACATAGACTCGGGAAGCCGAGGGCAACGCCGATAGTAGGTACTCGCTGTGAGTCGTGATGATGAGCTGATGACATTTCTCGATGCAAATATCGACCAAGTAGCGACCGAATTCATGTTGCGCACTCGGGTGAAGTGAAGTTTCCGGTTCCTCCAATAGCACCAGGCTTTTCCGTGGAAGGGTTTCTAGTACTCGAATGATGTGCTGCGCCCTGCCTTCGCCGCATCCCATGTTCGCTTCGGAGTACGACTTGCCCCCTCGAGCCACGGTTACCACTTCACTGGTGCGACCGGCGTGTCTAACTATGTTCGCCTCCATTGATTCATAGCCGCATCCGAGAATCTTGGCGACGCGTTGCTTGGAGGCGTCAGAAAGCGGCTCCGTGTGAACGACGCTAATTTTCGAGGCATTGCGGACCACGAAGTCCCGTACTTCGACTCTTGGCAAGTAGAGGCCCATGCCCGCGAAGTACACGCGTCTTGCGGGCTGTCGCTTATAGCCTCGCCATCGCCTCTCGGGATCACTTCGCGTTAGGGTCACTCGCCGCGTTGAGCGATCCTCCTGCCAGTATCCATACTCCACTGATGCGTCGGAACTAAAAGGTGTCGGGTCGAGCGTGCCGGAAACTATGAAGTCGCGCAGGTAGTAACGGCGAGGATCACCAGCAGCACTTCTATATGCCACAGCAGCAAGCTGGAGTAGAGTGGACTTTCCCGTACCGTTGAGACCGCAAAACGCCGTGATGGGACTTTCGATTTCTACAATCGTCGAGGTATGGCAACGGAATCCGCGAACGCTTAGTCGAATCAACACGTCGCCGAAATTCGGATAGCGATGCTGCAGTGCAAAGAGTGCCTGAAGCTTGTCCCTATGGTCGCTCATTGTTTGCGCTGAATCGAACTTGTTCTTGATACTACGTCTATCCCAAACCGCAGGGCGTCTTCGAACACACTCACGCCGCGCCGCGCTTACCCATCCGTCAGGGCTGGTTATCCGCGGCCGCTAGAATACCCTCAGCCGCCAAATGATAATGCTCAACCTTCAGAATCGGTTGCCAACCCAGAACTGCCGGGTCTTGGATGGAATGGAGCTCGGGCAAGGAGCTGCAATTGAATACCGCATAAAGCCAGTAATCCTTCTTCAAACGCTCGGCGGTCTTGTACTCGTTGGTCGTTAGAGCAATCTCGCCCACCAGGGCACGACCTTTAACCTCTATGAATCTGACCTCAATTGCTGTCTGCTGATCTTCGGGGTGCGGCTTGCGCGAGATGAGGTCAAAACCGCGATTCTCCTGCTCGACGCTTACGACCTCCCATCCGCGCGCCTGTTCGTATGCTATCGCAGCCTCGACGGCAATCCGCTCGATCTCTTCATCGCGAACCATCGGCGCGATGCCGGGAGACGTACGTTCCGGATGAGGTAGGACCCAGGCCCGGCCGTGATGGTTAATATCAGTAATGGCGCAATTGTTCTCTTGGCGCAGCTCTTCACGCCTGCGTTCCAGGCGCCCG
>JANNRD010000651.1:0-5616 GCA_031401095.1 Acidobacteriota bacterium | reverse complement strand
GCAACGCCTGCTCTGGCAACGCCTGTTCTGGCAACGCCTGTTCTGGCAACGCCTGTTCTGGCAACGCTTGTTCTGGCAACGCTTGTTCTGGCAACGCTGGTTGCGGCGGCGCTTGCTCTGATGAGTCAAGGCTACTGGCATCGGAGAGCATGGCGGGGCTTTCCGCGGGGTAGGTCATCTCGCGCGCGCCGGGAGGGTCGGCGTCGGGGAAGTCGCTGTTGATGATCGCCGTCGGATGCTCGGCGCCGTGCAGACCCGCGACCATAAAGGTCGCTCTTCCGCCCCCTTCTTGCCTCAGGAAATCGATCGCCGTGAAAGCGTCATCAAAAGTCGGAACAAGCACATACTGCAGCTCATCACGGAGGACCGCCTCGACCATCGATTCGTTCTCGGCAGTGACATCGAGGTGATCGGCAAGCGTTCCAAGAGTAGTGAAGCGTCGCCCATCCGCAGTTTGATCGCCGGTCACACCCTTCCCAAGAAGCAGCTGAACCGCTTCGGAAAAATACGCGTTGCGTTCATCAAGCTCGACCAGCGATCTCAGGCGGTGTTCCGTGGACGTCATCTCGCGCTGTAACGCAGCGACAGACTGTTGGCGGTGCGAGCGATCATCTCGCGCGGCTGCCAGCCGGTGCTCAGTCGCCCCGAGAAGGGCGCTTGTCTCAACCTGTCGGCGGTCCCCATCACTCAGTAACGCGCTGAATCGCCCCCCCTCTTCCTCGTTGTTCTTAGCTTGCGTCTGAGCGCGGTCTTCTTCGAGCCTGAGCCCGCGCATTCTCTGCTCGCAACGATCCACCGCCTCGGTGAACTGTCGATGCAACTGTCGCCAGCGTTCGAGATGGGTGGTGGTTTGATAGAGTCTGTTACGCGCGCTCTCGAGCCGACGCCCCGCTTCAGCATCGCGAGCGAGGCTCAACCGGTGAGCCTCTTCATCAGTCGTCAGAGTGGCATGGGCTTGCTGCATCTCCTCTTCAAGAGTGGAAATGTCCTCGCCCAGCCGGCGCCCTTCCTGAGCGATGAGCGAACCGCGCTCGACGATCGCCTCGCGGTCTCGGGCAAACTGCTCCGCCCGGCCACGTGCGCTCTGTAGCTGCTCGGTCAAATAGGCGTGCTGCTGTCGAGCCCGTTCACTCTCGAGATTGACCTGAGCTGCCGTCTGTCGGGTTTCGTTGAGCTCTGTTTCAGCGTTGCGCGCCTGAAGCGCCGTCTCTGTCTGCTCTCTTTCGAGTTCTGCTATCTGCGATTGCGCCTCTGTTTCGCGAGCCGAGACCGTTTCCCAAAGGCTCGCCAGATCCGTCAACGCGGAGCGGGTCGCACGATAGTCGGCGACGTAGACCGCGCGCATGAGATCACGCATTTCGTTTCGCAGACGCTGGTAGCGGCGTGCCCGTGCGGCCTGACGCTTGAGGCTGTTTTGCTGGCGATCGATCTCGCTGATGATGTCTGCGAGCCGCGAGAGATTCTGCTTCGAAGCCTCGAGTTTGAGCTCAGCAGCGTGCTGTCGCATCTTGAACTTCGAAACGCCGGCAGCTTCCTCGATCAAAGCGCGTCGATCGAGAGGTTTGGCCGAAAGCACCTGTCCAATGCGGCCCTGCTCGATGATCGCGTAGTGCGCACCCCCCAAACCGGTTCCTGCGAAGAGGTCCTGAATGTCGCGGAGGCGGCAGCTCCGGCCGTTCATTTCGTATTCACTCTCGCCGGTGCGATAGAGGCGTCTCCCGACGGTGACCTGTTCACCCTCCTGGTAGAGGTGCGTCGAGGGAAGCGTCGAGACCTTCCGTCTCTTCCGACCGCTCTCCGCTTCGGTCAGCGTTTCGGTGTTGTGCGCGTCAGTCGCACGGGTTTCCTCGGCGAGCGGGATTTCGAAGCTATCCGAGCGAACTTCGAAATCTGAGCGAACTTCGAATGTCTCGCGGACGACCATTGTCAGGAGGACTTCGGCCATCCCTGAGAGGGTACGGTTTCCGCTGCCCTGGAAGATGACATCTTCCATTTTCCCGCCGCGCAGAGCTCGGGCGCGCTGCTCACCGATGACCCAACTGATCGCCTCGCTGAGGTTCGACTTGCCGCACCCGTTTGGTCCGACTATCGCGGTGATCCCATCGGCGTCAAACGAGACCTCGGTCGGATCGCAGAATGACTTGAAACCCTGGAGAAAAACTTTTTCGATTCTGAGCATGCTGAGCGCTCACCACAAGTTATGGCGTTCTGTCTGTGAGAATCCCCACTATACGGTAGGGTGTCAGATGATGTCAAACCGCACGGAAAGTGGCCATTGAAGCAGTTTAGTAAGGTCAGATCCTAAGAACACCGCGACGACGGGAACAACAGAAAGCGGCGGGGCCAACAGAAAACGCTTGCTAGCCTTGCAGTCCCCGTCGGCCTTCACCGCTACTCCGATGATGTCGAGAGGTTAAGCTTTTCCGCCTGTTCAAGTGAGGCGATCATCGGAGTGTTCTTGTCTCCGAGGTTGGTCACGGCGGCTCTCGCGATCATCATGGTCTGCGCGAGGGGCCCTTGAACAAAAATCTTCCCGAACGAGAAGCCGAGAACCTTGAACTTCGGGTCGACGATGACATCCTCGATCGTTCCAATCCGAGTTCCGCCGTCGGTGCGGATCTCACGGCCAGAAAGACTCTCGGCGAGAATCATGTCCTCACCGAGAGTCGCACTGGCGGTGAACTCCTCTCTCGTGACAGTCACAGTTGAGCCTTCGACGAGCCACGCATCAATCCCAAATAGTCGAACGTGCTTGAGATCAATTAACTGTTCCTTCCGACTGATGATCCCGGTCTTGCCAAGATAGACCGCGAGGCCACGCTCGACGTTTCGGTCCAGGTAGATGCCTTTCACCTCACCGAGATTCGTGCCATCGGTGGTGCTGATCAGCAATCTGCCGTTTAATGTCGCCACTGGAGTCATGTGTCCTACTCTTCCTCATCGCGCAGCTTCGCGATGACTGAATAGTCTTCGAGTGTGGTTGTGTCTCCGACGGTCGTCGAGCCGGACGCAATGTCCCGGAGCAACCTGCGCATAATCTTTCCGGATCTGGTTTTTGGCAATGAGTCAGTAAAGCGGATATCCTCCGGCTTGGCCATCGCGCCGATCTCATTCTGGACGTGTCTTCTCAACTCCTCTTTAAGCTCCAATGACGGTGGATGACCCGACTCGAGCGTCACAAACGCCACAATCGCGGTGCCCTTGAGATCGTCGGGCCGCCCTACCACCGCCGCTTCCGCGACGTTCCGGTGTGAGACCAGAGCGCTCTCGATCTCCATCGTTCCCAAGCGGTGCCCACTGACATTGATCACGTCATCGACGCGACCCATAAGCCAGAAATAGCCGTCCTCGTCACGTCTTGCGCCGTCACCGGTAAAGTAACAATGAGGTACATCGCTCCAGTATTGTTTCGCATACCGTTCCTCATCGCCCCAGATGGTCCTCAGCATCGATGGCCAGGGCTGGGTGATGACGAGATATCCACCCTGGTTCGCTCCGACCGATTCACCTTCCTTCGTCCTGATGTCCGGGACGATGCCGGGAAAGGGCAGTGTCGCTGAACCCGGCTTTGTTGACACCGCACCAGGGATCGGAGAGATGAGGATTGCTCCAGTCTCGGTCTGCCACCACGTGTCGACAATCGGGCACCGACCCTTCCCGATGACCTTGTGATACCACATCCACGCTTCGGGATTGATCGGCTCTCCAACGGAACCGAGCAGGCGCAGGCTTGAAAGATCGTACTTCATCGGCCATTGCTCGCCCCATTTGATAAAAGTCCTGATCGCGGTTGGCGCGGTGTAGAGGATGTTGACCCGGTGACGTTCGACAATTTCCCAAAAACGTCCGAAGTCCGGAGTGTTTGGCGCGCCTTCGTACATCAACACGGAAGCGCCATTGGCCAGCGGGCCGTAGACGACATAACTATGGCCTGTCACCCAACCGATGTCGGCTGTGCACCAGAAGGTATCGTTATCCTGCAGGTCAAAGACCCACTTCGAGGTGATGTAGGTTTGCACCGCATACCCTCCCGTGGTGTGGACGATTCCTTTTGGCTTTCCGGTGGTGCCGGAGGTGTAAAGAATGTAGAGCGGGTGTTCGGAGTCGAGGGCCTCAGCCTCGCACTTGTCGGAGGCCGTCTCCATGAGCTCGTGATACCAATGATCGCGACCGATCTCCATCTGGATTTCATTTCCCGCTCTCCGAAGTACGACAACCTGCTCAACGCTCGGGCAATCGACGAGGGCACGATCAACAGCCGGCTTGAGCTCGACGACGCCGCCGCGCCGGAACCCACCGTCCGCGGTGATGACGGCCCTCGCCTGAGCGTCATTGATGCGGTCCTTCAGTGCCTCCGCAGAAAACCCTCCAAAAACTATCGAGTGAGTTGCACCGAGTCGAGCGCAGGCCAGCATCGCGATCGGGAGCTCCGGCACCATCGGCATATAGATCGCCACACGATCGCCCTTTCGAACTCCAAGCGTGCGCATGACATTCGCAAACTTGCAGACCTCGCGATGTAGTTGCTGGTAGGTAAGAGTTACGACCTCACCCGGTTCGCCTTCCCAAATGATTGCCGTCCGATCGCGTGCATCTGAATTGAGATGAACGTCCAGGCAGTTGTACGAAACGTTGGTCTTTCCGCCAACAAACCACTGGGCATGGGGCGGATTCCAAACGAGCCCTTGTTGAAATCCCTCGAACCAGTGTAATTCCTTTCGGGCAAGATCCGACCAAAACGCCTCCGGGTCCGCAGCTGCCCGATCGTACAATGATTGGTATTCCCTCATCGAGCCGATCTCCGCAGCAGCACAGAATTCGACGCTGGGTGGAAAGACCCGCCCTTCTTTCATTACATGTTCGATCTGCGAATCCCGGACTTCACTCATCGACTCTTCCTTTACACTGAACCTGGCTTCCCGATGCGGATTATTTTTCGCTTTGTATCTCCAGGGCAACGACTTCCGTCTTGCGTAATACGCGAAGCATGTTTCCGCCAAGTATTTTGTGAATCTGCTCCCGATCGTAACCCCGGTCAAGCAATTCCTGCGTCAGCGCAGGATAAGTCGAAACGTCTTCCGCACCTCGTGGAAGTCGCGGTATTCCGTCATAGTCCGAACCCATTCCTGCGTGATCGATGCCGGCAACGTTGACGATGTGGTCAATGTGATCAACGATGATCCGCAAATCACCCAATGCCTCCCGGCGGGCATCGGTAACGCTCTTTGGCAAAACAAATCCCGTTGAGAAATTCACCATGACTATGCCGCCGTTTTTTGCAGTTAGTTTCAGAACATCATCGGGGACGTTTCGCGGATGATCGCAAATCGCCAATGCTGACGAGTGCGAAAAAATCACAGGTGCTCGTGTCACGGCCAAGGTTTTTCGCATACATTCGGCAGAAACGTGAGAGATATCAACGAGCATTCCCATCCGGTTCATTTCCCGAACGACTTCTTCGCCAAACGCATTGAGGCCACCGACACGAGGCACATCGGTGCAAGCGTCGGCCCAGTCGAGATTCCTGGAGTGCGTCAAGGTCATGTATCGCGCGCCGCGATTGTACAACTCCTGTAGCCGCCCCAAGGAATTCTCGATCGAATGACCTCCTTCGAC
>JANNRD010000650.1:0-3365 GCA_031401095.1 Acidobacteriota bacterium | reverse complement strand
AGGTCGGTGGTAGTGCCGGGCGAATCTGAGACGCTCAAGGCCATTCGCGAGGAACTGACGAATGGCTTTAGTGGCTTGCTTGGGACCGTTGTGCCAGTCGTTCAGTCGATCGATCGGGATG
The DNA here is from genome assembly GCA_031401095.1 of Acidobacteriota bacterium. Classification (GTDB taxonomy): domain Bacteria; phylum Acidobacteriota; class Blastocatellia; order RBC074; family RBC074; genus JANNRD01. Next base: position 3,244 of record JANNRD010000650.1, on the reverse strand, counting down.
GCGCAGTGATCGTGGGAACGCCGCGGAGCTCATCTCTCATTGCGGGCCTTCGGTGGGAACGGCAGCTCGCATCGCTCGGGCCTGATGGGTTTCTTATCCGCTCCACTGGAAGTGGAGGACATGCGGTCACTGTCATCGCGTCCCAAACCGACGTCGGAGCGCTTTACGGCGCGTTTCATCTTCTCCGCTTGATGCAGACCCGGCAGTCCATCAGCACTCTCGACGTCAATGAGAAACCTCGGCTGCGCCTACGCGTCCTCAACCACTGGGACAATCTCGATGGATCGATCGAACGCGGTTACGCCGGGCGGTCCTTGTGGGATTGGGCGTCGCTGCCAGACAGGGTCGATCCACGCCTGCGTGACTACGCGCGCGCAAATGCATCAATCGGTATCAATGGCACAGCGCTCAACAACGTCAACGCTGATTCGAAAAGCTTGACACCGGAGTACCTGCGTAAAGCCGCAGCCATCGCGGCTGTCCTTCGGCCCTACGGTGTCCACGTCTTTCTCTCAGCGAGATTCTCAGCACCGATCGAGCTTGGTGGACTCGAGACCGCTGATCCACTCAACTCCGAAGTTGCGACGTGGTGGAAACGGAAGGCGGATGAGGTCTATCAGTTGATACCAGATTTCGGCGGCTTTCTGGTGAAGGCAAACAGCGAGGGACAACCCGGTCCGCGCACTTACAATCGAAGTCACGCCGACGGGGCAAACATGCTTGCCGCTGCCGTCGCACCTCACCAGGGCGTCGTCATCTGGCGCGCCTTCGTCTACGATATGAGAGCCGGGTACGACCGGGCCGGCGCCGCTTATGAGAACCTCCAGCCATTCGACGGGTCGTTCGCGCCGAACGTTCTTCTCCAGGTCAAGAATGGCCCGATCGATTTTCAGCCACGGGAGCCGTTTCACCCGTTGTTCGGGGCGATGCCGCGGACACAGCTCATGCCGGAGCTGCAGATCACGCAGGAGTACCTTGGTTTTTCAAACCATCTCGCTTTTCTGGCGCCGATGTGGCGCGACTTCCTCGAAGCTGATACCTTCGCAAAGGGTCGCGGCTCAACCGTCGCCAGGGTAGTCGATGGCAATCTCTACAGGCGGCGACTGACTGGCATCGCCGGTGTCGCGAACACGGGTTCGGATCGCAATTGGACGGGCCACGACTTCGCGCAGGCGAACTGGTACGCCTTCGGTCGATTGGCCTGGAATCACCATCTCACTTCGTGGCAAATCGCCAGCGAGTGGACGCGGATGACACTTACCAATGATCCCAAAGCGGTAAGCGCGATCACTCAACTGATGATCGGTTCACACGAAGCGCTCGTTGATTACATGACACCGCTCGGTCTTCATCACATCATGTGGGGAGGCCACCACTACGGACCAGCGCCGTGGTGGGACAAGGAGGGACGAGCCGACTGGAACCCCGTCTACTACCACCGTGCGGACGAAGTGGGGCTTGGATTTGATCGAACCAGAACCGGCAGCAACTCGGTGAGACAGTATCATCCCCCGGTTGGTGATAGATTTGCCAGCCTCGCGACATGTCCGGAGCGGTTCCTGCTTTGGTTCCATCACGTACCCTGGCAACACCGAATGCGTTCCGGGCGTATTTTATGGGACGAATTGGCAGTGCACTACCAGCGCGGTGTCGATCGGGTCCGCGCCGCGCGCGCGCAATGGAAGGAACTTGGATATGCGATCGACGCGGAACGTCATCAGCGAGTAGCGGAGAAACTGGCGATCCAGGAACGCGACGCGATTCACTGGAGGGACTCGGTCCTTCTCTACTTCCAGACATTTTCAAAGCTGCCACTTCCTCCGAGTGTGGAAAAGCCGCAGAAGAGTCTCGATGAATACAAGGCGAGGAGCCTCCCGTGGCTGAGCCTGCAATGAAGATCACAGACATTCGAGCGACGACCGTGACAGTTCCACTGGAAGCTCCGCTACGGCATGCTAACGGCTGCCATTGGGGCCGCTTTGTTCGAACGATCGTTGAAGTCGAGACCGATGACGGGTTGATCGGGCTCGGCGAGATGGGTGGAGGCGGTGAGTCTGCTGAAGCGACCTTCCGCGCAATGAAAGCATATCTTGTCGGTCACGACCCGGCCCGCCTGGAGGAAATGCGTTTCCTCATCGCGAATCCGACAGCCTCTCTCTACAACAACCGGACACAGATTCTGGCAGCGCTTGAGTTTGCTTGTCTGGACATTCTCGGGCAGGCGTGGGGGGTCCCGGTGTGCGACATTCTCGGGGGACGGCTGCGGGACCGCGTGCCCTTTGCCTCCTACCTCTTCTTTCGCTACCCGAATCCGAAAGACGGCTCCGGCGAAGTGCGCACTGTCGACCAGCTGGTTGCGCACGCGCGTCGACTGAAAGAGCAGTATGGGTTCGCATCGCACAAGTTGAAGGGGGGAGTCTTTCCGCCGGAGTATGAATTGGAATGTTATCGCGCACTCTCCGAAGAGCTCAAGGGAGACTCGTTTCGCTTTGATCCAAACGGTGTCTGGTCAACGGAAACGGCGATCTGGTTTGGTCAGCAGATCGAGGATATTCGTAACGACTATCTGGAGGACCCGGTCTTTGGTCTTAACGGCATGCGCCGTGTCCGTCAAAAGGTACGCATGCCACTTGCAACCAACACGGTTGTCGTGAACTTCGAACAACTCGCGGCCAACATACTCGACACGGCTGTCGACGTCATTCTGCTTGATACGACTTTCTGGGGCGGCATCAGATCGTGCATTAAGGCGGCGAGCGTTTGCGAGACTTTTCAGTTTGGTGTCGCGGTGCATTCCTCGGGAGAGCTCGGCATTCAGCTTGCCACGATGCTGCATCTCGGCGCCGTGATACCGAATCTCTCATATGCGGCCGACGCGCATTATCATCACCTGACTGACGACATCATCGAAGGTGGGAAGCTGAGTTACGAGAACGGTTCGATTGGTGTCCCGACAGGGCCGGGGCTTGGCGTCCGGCTTGATCGCGAGAAACTCGCCGAGTATCGCGAACTCTACAAGCGTCTTGGCCCGTACCCTTACGACCAGGACCCATTGAGAGCAGGATGGACCCCGACGATTCCCAATCAGCGATGGGCTGATCCTGCTGACGGGCGCAGACCTGACAACATTCCCTGGTGAGAACCCGGCAGCGCCGAGCGCCAGATCGACCTTCTTGCGAAGTCTTGATCGAGACGAATGGCAAAGAATATCACTGACTTGACCGGGCGCGTGGCCGTTGTCATC
>JANNRD010000649.1:0-9845 GCA_031401095.1 Acidobacteriota bacterium | reverse complement strand
AAGTTTGAGCGATGTCGAGACGATCTGATTGAGCATTGGTCACTCGCCCTCTTGCCGCATTACTTGCCCGCGCCAAACTCCGTGCCAAAAAGCTCCGCGGCGCCGACAGTGACGATCTTTGTACCCGGCTGCGGGGCGCGTCCAAGCACCGCGAACGAGCCATTGACCCGCTTCACTTCGACCTGACGTCGCACAAAAGTCTGCGCTGCCGTGTTCTCATAAACCCACGTCGCCCCGTGAATGTCGTGCACAACAGCCGACCACGGGATCACCAGACTCCGCTCCTGCGCCCGCAACGCCAGTGATACTCCTACCCGCTGTCCTGGCCGCAACGGTGTCTCAACGTTCGAAAGCGAATAGTAGAGGTCGGCTGTGGCAGCTGTTGCATCCGCCGAAGGCGGTGCCTTGACCGGAGTTGCAAGCCTGCCAGAGCCGTTCGCTGTTTCGCTGAGGTTGCGGACGCGCGCCGCCTGGCCATGCGCGACCTGCTGCAGATCACCGACGTATACCGGGACACGAATCCAGACAGTTGAGAGATTTGTGATCTCGAGAAGTACCGCGCCACCCGAAGTTGTCTGTCCAGCACTGGCGTGCACTTTTTGAATGACCCCACCCACAGGCGCCGGGATATCGACACTGAAGTCCGAGTCGAGGGCGACCTTCTCCGCTCGCGTCAGACGATCGCGGGCACCCTTCAGTTCCGCCTCTGCAATGGCCAGTTCAGCCCTTGCATCTTCGAAGGCACGAACGCTACCTGCCCTTTCATTCGCGAGGATCTCTGCACGCTCTTTGCGCTGTTTGGCACCAACCACACGCTCAGTGAGCGAGGCGACTTCGCGTTGAAGCTGGACGCCGAGGTCGCGCTCGGGCGCGAGGAACGGCCTCAACCTGAAAAGCAACTGCCCCTGGCGCACTGTCTGCCCGACCATGGGCGTGCCGGTTTGACCCTGTTGTAGCGTGCCCGCCATCGGAGCTGAAGCGAGCATGGTCTGACCCGCGGGAGTGACAACTTCGCCGCTGACGTCCAGCGTGCGGGCAAGATACCGGTACTCGATGACGGCAGTCTCGATCCTCAACCGCTTCTCAGCTTCGGGTGTTAGTCGGATTGTCGCGAGCTCGGACTCTTTGACGGCATGCTCGACCTTTGCCGGTGGCGTCAACTTTGGCTGCTCGGCACTTGATGAAGAACAGCCGCTCGACCATGTCGAACAGAGCGTGACGACAAGGAGCAGAAACAGGAAAGAAGGTTTGCTACGGCCTGGCATTGACTCTCCTTCGGGCCTGTTGCCCGATGCTGCGATCAAGTTGCGCCTCGGCTCGGTGGACATCGGTTCGCAACTCAGCTTCGCGCTGGCGAACCTCGATCAGTCGTCGGATCGCATCAAGCACAAAAAGATAGGACTGATCACCGCTCGTGAATGAGTTGCGCGCGAGCCGCGCATTCTCGACCGTCAGGGGAACGGTCTGTGCTTCCCAAATCGCTAACGTCTCGCGTGCCTGCCGGTACTGGTTCAGGCTCTCCTGCACTTCACCGGCGACTCGCTGACGGAGTGCGAGGTAATGCCACGCTGCTCTCTCGACTTCAGCGTCGGCGCGAGCGATGCCACCTTGATTGCGGTTGAAGATCGGCGGCTCAAGCACGACACCTGGGCGCGGGGCAAAAGAAACGCCCTCTCCCTGTTTGAGGTTGAGCAGTCCGGCGAGCGCCCCTATCCGCGAGTGCTCCCATTTGGCGCGTTTCGCGGCCGTCTCGATACCGTAAGTTGCGGCGCGAAGGTCCGGTCGAGATTCGTACGCCGTCTTGAGCAGTTCGTCGAGTGATCCCGGCCCGTCTGACATGACCGCGGTCGACGCCGCGACACGCTGAGGATCACCAGGCTGCAACTGTAAATCCGGTCGCAGACCGGGATAGAGTTCGCTGGCCGGTTCGGCTTGCCCTGTCATGCCAAGAAATTGGCGCAGCCGATCACGCGTAATGTTGATCTCTCGGTTGAAACGAGCCGCCTGTTCGGATGCGAGACTCTCATCGAGGCGAACGGTGGTTGCCTCAAGATCACTGATATCGCCGACTCGCAATCTGACATTTGTCAGTTGAACGATCTGTCCGCGGACATCAGCAGCGTCAGTGGCAAGACGGGACCGTTCCTCCGCGAGAAGCCAGTCGGCAAGAGCAATGCGGACGTCGCGAATGAGATTGAGCGCATTTTGTTCGAGACTTTTGGCGATGCGCGTCACTTCGAGAGTTGCAGCCTCGATGCGTTTGCGGCGTTGCCAGAAGATCTCGAGCGGCAGCGTCAGCGCGCTTTCGAATTGACGGTACGGGCCAACCGGAAGAACGATCGAGAGGATCGGGTTACGTAGCAGACCCGCATCGACCAGATCAGCGCGGGCGAATCCCAGAGCTGCGAGATCGGATTGCAGCGTCGCATTGTTCCAGAGCGCGATGGCAACGGCCTCATCTTCCGACAATCCGTCCTCAACCTTGACCCCGTCGGGAATCGTGAATCGCCTCTGTTTCACCGCTGCGCCCGAGTTCCGTCCAGCCATTTCCTCGATCGGGGTGAGAGGCCCCTTCTTTTGAGCGAAGGCGACACTGGTCAGACTCAGCAGGGCTGTCAGGCAGCAGGCAAGCCATCCGATTTGACCCGCCGCCAGTCGTTGTTGAGCAGGCCCGACATCTCTCCGTGTAGACATGATTCCCGTCCTTTGAGAGTGGCTCAACGAAACACGCTTCGTTAGCTGACTCGGGAGATGATACTTAAGTGAGGATAAACGGGAGATAAATGACGGGCAGTTTGCGAGAGGCGGGAACCGAAGGGAACGACAACGGCGAGAGGGACAGACAGGGACCAGATGCTCGGGACAGCCATGACGTTCCTCCCTGTAGTCCTCTAGATTGCTTGGGCAAGTTGTTTTGAGGTCGCTTCAAGTCAGAAAGCTGCAGCTGTCGTCGCATCGTTATCACACGAGGTGAAGCGACGTGGTACGGTACACGAGCGTAGGAGCCCGTTCGTAGTCCCGCCTTCAGGCGGAACCTTCCGATTCGAGACATTCCGCCTGAAGGCGGGACTACGAACGGGCCGCCGCCGCCTCCGTTGCGACATGAGGTGACTAAACCGCAATCATCTATCGCTGCGCGACACTTTTAGCGCGGATAAGTAAAGTGTCTTGAATCAAGTTTAGCTGCCCTTCAAACTGGTCGGTCTGAGGCGAAGCCTCTCTAGCTCGTTTCCCTCAGTGGAAGCTCAACCGAGAATGTGGTTCCCGCGGGGTCTGATTGGACAAGGCTGATTGAACCGCCGTGGGCCTCGGCTACCCACCGCGCGATCGACAATCCGAGGCCTGCGCCACTGCTCTTACCATTGACCGTCGCGCCATTTTGAACGGAGCGCGACCGCGCTTCGTCGACCCTATAGAATCTCTCGAAGATATGTGGCTGAGCTTCCAGGGGAATACCACTGCCGCTATCTGCGACGACAAACTCGATGACTCCGTCGCGCTGGGCCAGGGTAATGCTGACCTGACCACCGGATGGCGTATGTTTGATCGAATTGTCGAGGAGATTGAGCAGCATCTGTCGGAGAAGTCCCTCGTCCCCGTGGAAGATCGTCTCTGCGCACGGCTCGACGCTGACCTTCACTCCGCTGCGTTCGCCCAACACCTGCGCAGCTCGAACGGTCTCTGCGAGGAGTTCATCGAGATAGAAGTCCGTTGGCTCGATTGGTCGGTGGCCGGCATCGGCGCGAGCAAGGGTAAACATATCGGTGACAATACGCGCGAGGCGTTGTGTCTGGGCATCCATCAGAACAAGCGCGTCACGGTACTCGCTCTCGGCCCGATGAGCTCGCTGAAGGGTCACTTCCGCGGTCGTATGCATGACGGACAGAGGCGTCCTCAATTCGTGAGACGCATCCGCCATGAATTGACGCTGCTGGTCGAACGAGACGTTGAGTCGCGCCAAAAGTTCATTAAACGTTCCGGCCAGGCGTCCCAGCTCATCGCGCGGATTTGCAACAGGCAGGCGTTCCTCGAGGTTACTTGCGCTGATCCGGCGAGCCTGTTCCGACATCGAGACAACTGGTGTCAGAGCTTTTCGTGCGAGGAACCAACCACCCAGACCGGCCAGTGCGAGCGCGAGGGGCACGGCCACCAGAAAGACCTGTCGGAGCGACGTCAACTCTTCATTCATCGTTTCCAATGACTGCAATGCGACGATCAGATTCGGTGCATCCGTGGGTAGGGCTCGCACCCGCTGCACTGCGACACGCAGCCTGTCTTCCTTTGTAGTCCTCGCGTCGGGTCGAGTAAGGAGCCGCAGCGTCTCATGGACATCCGATGGAGCGAGAGGCAGCGTCGCGTGAAGATCACCTTCCGCAAGCGTCTCAGCAAGCAATTGGCCGTCTGCGGTGTAGACCGCCAGCGCCATGTGGGGATACCGTAGTTCCGCGACAGTATTGCGCGCTGCTTCGAGTTCTGAATCGCCTTCGGCGCGTTCGTATCCAAGCAGGTGTTTCATCGAATCCAGCGCGGCGTGGAGCCCTGCGTCTGTGCGCCGCTCCAAATTGCCTGCCAGCAGGGCGTAGACGCCGAAGCTGAAGGCGACAAGCACAAGCGTCAGGACACCTACATACCAGAACGTCAATCGAGTGCGCACAGAGTCAAACATCACGATCGCTCCTGGATTGATTCTCTGCGGCGAGCAACTGATAACCTTCGCCGCGCAAAGTACGTATCAGCTTCAGGTCGTGTCCTTCATCCAGCTTTCGACGCAGACGCTGGATATAGACCTCAATCAGGTTGGAGAATGGATCGAAGCTCTCATCCCAGACGTGTTCCGCGATCTCCGCGCGGGTGACGACATCGCCCGCCCGACGGGCGAGGAACTCCAGAAGCGCATACTCTTTCGCAGTGAGCTGGATTGATCGCCCATCTCGTTCCGCACTCCGTGAGCGAACGTCGATTGTCAGATCGGCAACCTTGAGCTGATCGGGGCGCAGTTTCGGTCCGCGTCGAAGCAACGCTCGTACCCTCGCGAGAAGTTCATGAAAGTCGAAGGGCTTGACGAGGTAATCGTCTGCGCCAGTGTCGAGTCCGGCTATCCGATCCTCAACGGCGTCACGTGCGGTGAGCATGAGAATCGGTACCGCCGAACCCTCCGCTCTGAGGTCACGGCACACCCGCAGACCATCTTTGCGCGGCAGCATGACATCGAGAATGATGAGGTCGTAGTCATTGATCGCGACTTGATATGATGCGGCCTCACCATCTGCCGCCAGATCAACCGCGTACGCCTGTTCCCTGAGCCCTTTGGCGAGCATCAGGGCGGCGCTCTGTTCGTCCTCGACAAGAAGAATCCGCATCGGCTCTCACTCACGCAAGAGAATCAGGGTAACTCTCGGATGATAAATGCAGGATAAACGATGCTGGAAGCGCGCGAGGGCAAAATCGCGCGAGCGCTGCCTAAAGTGTGCTCAGGGCGTCATAATAAGGGCATCTTGGTAGCAGCTCCATTGACGACACCGAGGGTGAAGTGCAAGCTAGTGTGCGTCTTGCAAGGAAGTAAGCGTCGTCGCGCCGGATTCGAGGCGAAACCACGCCGACCTTGTCGAATCGCCAAAAACCTGAGCCAGGGAGGACCAGCGAGTGCAGCAATTGACAGATGAGGAGCGGTTGATCGTCAACACTGTCCGGCAATTCGTCGATCGCGATGTGATACCCGTCGCCTCGCGAATGGAGCACCGCGATGAGTACCCATACGCTCTTGTCGAGCAGATGAAGCAGTTGGGTTTGTTTGGCCTCAACGTTCCCGAGGAGTTTGGCGGTTCCTCGGTGAGCTACACCATCTTTGCCATGGTGTTTGAAGAGCTCGCTCGAGGCTGGCTGGGGCTCGCGGGAATACTTGGAACGCACCTCGTGCTGTGTGATGTGCTGACCCGGTTCGGCACTGACGAGCAAAAGCGAAGACTCCTGCCCGCACTCGCGGAGGGAGTGCACAGAGGAGCAATCGCCCTCTCCGAACCAAATGCAGGGACTGACCTGCAGGCGATCACAACGACTGCCACTCGCCGCGGCGATGTCTACTTCATCAATGGCGCAAAGATGTGGATCACCAACGCGCGCCACGGCGACACCTTCCTGTTGTTGGCGAAGACTGAACTCGGCGCTCGCCGGACTCACACCGGAATGAGCGCGTTTGTTGTCGAGAAGGGTGCAGCCGGGCTGAACGTTAATCGCGACATCGAGAAGCTTGGATACAAGACGGTTGAGACGTGTGAGGTACACTTCGAGGAGTTTCCGGTGCCCGCCGCCAATCTCATTGGTGGAGTCGAGGGAGAAGGCTTCAAACACGTCATGACGGGTCTTGAAGCTGAGCGCATCAACGTCGCAGCCCGTGGCCTGGGTCTGGCGCGTGCGGCCTTTGAGGAGGCGATCAGGTACGCGCAGCAGCGTGTCACGTTCGGCAAGCCAATCTGTGAACACCAGTCGATCCAGATCAAGCTGGCCGAAATGGCGACCAGGATCGAGGCTTCGCGGCTGCTCATCTATTCCGCGGCGGAGAAAAAGGATCGCGGTGAGAGATGCGATCTCGAAGCGGGCATGGCAAAGCTCTTCGCAAGCGAGACCGCGGCCGAAGTGTCTCTCGAATCGATGCGAATCCTCGGTGCCAATGGCTATTCGAAAGACTATCCGGTCGAGCGCTACTATCGCGACGCGCCACTCTTATTGATCGGCGGTGGAACGAACGAACTGCAGCGTCTGATCATCGCACGTCAGTTGATAGCGCGATTCAAAATCTAGTTTGCTCTGTCTAGAGCCGTCCCACCTCAGCGGCCGGGGGAACCTCCTCGGCCTGGATCGCGGCTTCGAAAGGTAGCCCGCTCAGTATCCTCCGCGCCCTCTCCTGATCGAACTCGTTCTCCCAACGCGCAACAACGATAGTTGCCACGCCGTTACCGATGAGGTTTGTGATCGCGCGCGCTTCCGACATGAACCTGTCAATCCCGAGCAAGAGCGTCAGGCCCGCCACCGGAATCGTCCCCGTCGAAGCGAGCGTCGCTGCAAGCGTGATGAAACCACCACCGGTAACCGCAGCCGCGCCCTTTGAGGTCAAGAGCAGGACCAGCAGAATGCCAAGCTCCTGGGTGAGTGTCAGATGGGTGTTGGTAGCCTGCGCGACAAAGAGGGCGGCGATGCTCAGATAGATCGAAGTACCATCCAGATTGAAAGAGTAACCCGTCGGCACCACCAATCCGACAACCGACTTGGCGCAGCCCAGTCTTTCGAGCTTCATCATCATGCGCGGGAGCGCCGATTCAGACGACGACGTGCCAAGCACAATGAGTATCTCCTCGCGCATATATCGAAGGAATGCCCAGAGACTGAAACCGCTTGCGCGGGCGATCAGCCCGAGGAGGACGAAGATAAAGACAGCGCAGGTGATGTAAACGCAGAGCATGACCTTCATCAAAGGCAACAGGGTCGCGATACCGTATCTGCCGATGGTGAAGGCGATCGCGCCAAAGGCACCGATCGGCGCAGCCTTCATGATGACTGCGATGATCGAGAAGAAGACCTGGTTCAGTTGTTCGAGAAGGTGCAACACCGGCTGCCCACGCTTGCCAAGGGTGGCCAAAGCAAGACCGAAGAGGACCGCGAAGAGCAAGACCTGCAGTATCTCTCCCTGGGCGAATGCTCCGACCACCGTGTCGGGAATGATGTGCAGGATGAAGTCGGGAACGGACTGCGATTTTGCCGACGTCGCATACTGCTCAACGGCTTTCAGATCGAGTGTTGTCGCATCGGCGTTGATGCCCAAGCCCGGGCGCACAATCTTGACAACGATGAGACCGATGACAAGGGCAATGGTCGAGACAACTTCGAAGTAGATGAGCGACTTCAGACCGACGCGCCCCAGCTTCTTCAGATCGCCGATGGTCGCGATGCCAACCACCACCGTCAGGAAGATGATCGGCGCAATCAGCATCTTGATGAGCTTGATGAAGCCGTCGCCAAAAGGCTTCATCATCGCTCCTGCTTTCGGGAAAAAGAATCCCAGCAGCGCGCCGAGGACAATTGCCACCAGCACCTGGAGATAGAGGTGCTGATAGAGCTTCTTTGGCGTTGCGTCGAGGCTTGCTGCTACTTCGTCGATTCTCATGCGGTGGTTGAGGGCCTTCGATTTTGGATTTTAGATTTTAGATTTTGGATTGATGAGAGAGTCTGGCTTTTCAATCCAAAATCTAAAATCTAAAATCCAAAATCCAAAATCAAGGGACACCTGACTCGATCGGTAAAGGATCACTTGGAAAGGATGGTCACACCCCAGGGCCGGTCACCGACTTTGATTTTGCTGGTGACCCGAAGCGTTGCGGTGTCCACTACAGAAACATCGTTTGAAGGTCCATTGGCTGTGTAAAGTGTTTTGCCGTCTGGTGTGATCGCGATGCCCCACGGTCGAGTGCCCACATCAACCGAACCGACCACTTGATTGTTGGTCGTGTCGATTGCAAGGACCTTCCCGAATCGACCGGTCGTGACATAGATTCTCTTTCCGTCGGGAGCAACGGCAACTCCCATTGCCTTGACCTTTTCGCCCCCCAAATGGATGGTCTCAATGACTCTGTGTTTGGATGTATCGACGACTGCGACGTCACCGTCGTTCTCGGCCGTAACGTAAGCACGCGAGCCGTCCGGGAGGAATGCAACGAACCGTGGTCTTCTCCCAACCTTGAATTTCGCGACGATCGTGTCGCCGGCAGTCTCGATGACGGAAACCGTCTGGTCATTTTCAGAGGTGACATAGACCACCTTCCCATTCGGACTCATCCCGACGCCCTCCGGTTCGCCGCCGACCGGCAGTGATTTAATAATTCGGCCGCCTGGAATCTCGACGACGCTGCACAGACCGGCGTCTTCATTGGCGACGTAGACTTTCCGGCCATCGAGACTGATGGCGAATTCCTCAGGGTCCGAACCGGCGCTCAGAAGTTTGACGGATGTGTGGCTGGCGAGGTCGACGATGCCGATCCCGTCAGCTCTTCTGTCGGGCGGCGGAAGTGTGCTTTCGTCGACTCCAGGCCCCGCTGCCGGTGAGCCGCTGAGTGCGACAAACAGACTCATCTTGTCAGGGGTGATGTGAATTCCACGGGGGCGCTTTCCCAGCGGCAGGGTCGCAATCACCTGGTTGGTTGCGCCGTCGATGATGCTCAGGTCACCGGACGCTTCGTTGGTTACAAATACACGAAGGGAAGGTTGCGCGGTCTGCGTCGTCGATGCCGCTTGTTGTGGTGTCGGCTCCGGGACGGGTTGTGGCGATCGATTGCTGCATGCGAGTGAGACACAGGTCAAGGAGAGTAGAACAACCGATCGCACAATTTGTCTCATAGATCCCCCGAAAAAGACTGAAAACACGAGCCGTAGGGGCAGGGCTGTCCCTGCCTGTTTCCGCAGCAAACCCGGCTAGGGACAAGCCCTGCCCCTACTTGCCATCCACCGTAAATGCGAGCAACAGGTTACCAGGCTGACCCACCAGTCGGCCATAGCCCGAGTTCGTGTACAACACCCCATTGGCGATGGTTGGCCCGGCGCCGTCAAGGGCGCCGCCCTTCGCCTGACCTCCATTAACCGTCTCGATCGCTTGAGCGGTGTCGACTTCCCAGATGATCTTGCCGTCCCTCGTCGCGTAGCCACGCAGGTACCCATCGGCAGTTCCGGAGAAGACGACCCCGGGGATCACTGTTGCCGCTGCGGATTGCGAGTTGTTGCAGCGCGTCGTACCCCAACTGCAGGGTACTTTGGGTGAGGGAACATTCCACAACACCTCTCCCGTCGCAATCTTGAGTGCC